>NZ_JBWNMZ010000008.1:0-63761 GCF_056435145.1 Ignicoccus sp. | reverse complement strand
GCTACGAGACCAGCAACTACGAGTGCAGCGTGAACCCGGAGGAGGGCAACGGCTACATATGGGTAAAGGTTGACTTGCCGGCCAAAGGGAAGAAGTACGTACTGATAGTCAAGGGTCACAACGGGGCTGTCGGCGGAGACCAAGTCTTCGACTTCTACGAAGATTTCGATGAGTATCCGGTTGGCAAGTTCACGGGTAGCGACAAGCTGGTGCTCAGCGGCAACGGCGACGCACAGGTCATGGAAGAGCACGGAACTAAGTTCTTGAGGATGTGGACTTCGAACAATAAATCGCTTCGTTTAACTACCCTAAGTAAGATAAACCTACTCGAGTACATATTCGAAATAGTCTTGAAAGCGTACGGATCGAGTAACGACTTGGACTTAGTCGTTATGTTCCCAGACTTGGACGGCGAGTACCTTCACACTTACTTGGGTGCTCAGCGTAGAGACTACTGGGAGCCTCCGCACAGCATCTTCGTAGCTAACGACGGCAACTTCCCCAACAACGTAGACGTTAGAGGGGAACAGAGGATTAAGGAAAGCTGGGCCATTCTGGCCGGCTGGTACGACGAAGAAGGCCACTACCACTCCTACTATTCCGCCGAGGAGCTCGTCAGCACGAGGACTTACGATATAGACGATAAGGAGACCCGGATAAGCATCGCAATAAACAACGACGGCCAGCCGAAGCTGGACATCGGCTTGATAAGGGTTAGGAAGCGCGCGGAGAGGGAGCCTGAGGTCAAGCCCGTAGTGGAAGGAGTTCTGTACGTGCTCCATCGCTCCCAAGGGGTGCCTACAGTTAACGGACTGTTCTCGAGTACTACGGAGATGGCGAAGTACTACACGGTAGGAGTGTTCAAGCCGACGTGGTACATAGAACTACAAGGACCGTTCTACATAAGCAAGTAATTTTTTAACAAATTTTTGTTCGTTAACGTGAAAGGTTTCGGGGGTGAAAGGCTTTGATAGATTCCCTCTTGCTGACGATGTTCGTCATAGAGAACGTGTTGAACCAGTGTCACTTGGAGTGCGGAAACGTCGTGCTGGTCGGGACCGTGTTCGGCTTCGACGAGTACAAGTTCACCTTGCTCACCGGAGAGGGCTGTTTGGTGGACGTCTTGACCCCCCGTACCTTTTACGGACCTGACTGCGAGCCAAAGACCTTGCCCCTCCACAAGGGGGAGAGGGTAGTAGTGTCGGGCCAGACCTACCCCTCAGGAGACGCGGTGGTGCCGCAAATAGTTAAGGTGGGAGGTGAGAACTACTATGCGTCCTTCGAGGCTTGTGTCGCCGCTTCGGGCCACACCTAAGGGCTCTGCCGAACTGCTGGCAGCCCTAATTATGGGGAGCTTGGTATTAGCCTACATGAGCTACGTCGCCTTGCAATGGAACGAGGCGAGGAGGGGCATAACGCAGTTGGTCGAGTACGTCGGCGAGAAGGCCAAGTTTGGCGCCCTCTCCTACTCTTGCTTGTCCGAGGGGCTCGGGTCCTTCGTCTGCTACCCAGTGGTGTCAGAACCCCACAAGGTTAAGGGAGTTATCTTGGCGTTCGACGTAGACGGCAACGGGGCTTGGGACTACTTGTGTCCCGGGCGGGTAAAGAAAACGGACGACAGCTTGAACGTTTCCTTCAGCACGTGTTACGGCCCGGACGAGAAGAACGTAAAAAACATAAATGAATTTGAGAGAGCCGAAATGATTATGGTTATACACGCTCCCAACTACTTGATAGAGAGCAAGTTAGTTTGTTCGGGCTCGGGTGAGACCCTTGCGTGCGGCGCCCTCTTCAAGTAAGGGCCTCGAAGCTCTCCAAGCGGCGCTGCTAATGGCGATCGTCGCCGCGGCGGGGGCCTTGATAGCTCAATCCGTCCTCCACAACCCTCCCTCGGTCCCCAGAGAGGGGGCGGCAGACGTCGTCTTGATCTTAGACAACTACAACTGCGGGGAGCTGCTCAAAGCGCTCAAGCCCGCCTACGGCGAAGTGAACGTTCTAAGGTTGAACGCCGGACCCAAGATAGCGCTCTTAGTGAGGGTTTTGTCGCCGGGCACGCTCAAGGGAGTCATATTGGTTACTAAAGAGGGCTACAAACTGTTCCGAACCCCAAAGGTCTCCTTGTCACCGGGTCTCTACTTGCTTTGCTTCAACGGCCGGCAGAGGTACAACGTAACCGACGCAAAACTCATAGGTTTTTCTCGGATCGGCTGACCTCGCCTTAAACCCCACCTCCGCCCGGGGATCCGGGAACTCGCACCTTGAAGCCTCAACACTTGACCGCCAGGCCGGGAGAGGTAGCTGAAAGGGTAGTGGTGGTCGGCGACCCGGCTAGGGCTAGGGACGTGGCAAACAAGTTCTTGACCGACGCCAAGCTAGTGAGCGAGAACAGGGATCTATTGGTTTTTACTGGAAAGTACAACGGGAAGGAGGTGAGCGTGGCCGTCCACGGCATAGGCGCGCCGTCAGCGGCCATAGTTATAGAGGAGTTGGCAATGCTCGGGGCGAAGGAGGTGGTCCGGCTGGGCACAGCCGGAAGCATGAGGAAAGAGATAGACGTAAAGGACGTCGTAGTCGTAACCGGGGCGGCCCACTACTGCGGAGGCACCTTGGGCGTCTACGCGCCCAACGTCTGCCTCCCCAACGCCCCCGACCCTTGGATTACTGTCAAGCTCTACGAGAAGGCCAAAGAGGCCGGCTTGAGAGTTCACTACGGACCCGTGGTCAGCAACGACGCCTTCTACGCCGAAAACCCAGACTTCGTCGAGTTTTGGACCAAGAGGGGAGTGGTGGCCGTCGAGATGGAGTGTGCGACTCTCTTCGCCTTGGGGTCGATGAGGGGGCTGAGAACGGCGGCGCTCGTAGTAATAGCTGACAGCTTAGTGAACCCCGCCAAGAAGGACCTCCTCCACCACGAAGGACTCGCGGACGTGATGGACAAGGCGGCGAGGGCCGTGTTGGAGGCGCTCACATCTTGAATATCAAGGTTTACACCTCGATCAAGAAGCTGTTGAGCGAAGGCTGCTCGGAGCTCCCGAAGGCCTGGGCGGCGGAGCTCGAGCTCTTGGAGGGCTGCTACGAGGATAACGGGAAGCTCTGTTGCAGCTCCCCTGAGGAGGTGGCCCTCTGGGCCGTCCTCAGGGGAGTTATGGGGGAGCACGAGGCTGCCAGCTACCTCAACTGGAAGGCCTTCGAGTCTTACGTAGCTAAGGTTCTAGAGGAGGCGGGGTTCGAGACTTTGAGGAACGTGAGGGTGAGGGCCGGCGAGAGGTTGGCCGAGTTCGACGTGATAGGCTACGACGGGGACAAGGTAGTGGTGGTCGAGTGTAAGAGGTGGAAGGCCTTCCGGAGGTCGGCCCTCCTCAGGGTTGCTGAGGAGCACAAGGCGAAGGTGGAGCGAGCGGCTTACTGGTTGGCGAGGCTGGGCAAGAGGGCCTTGCCGGCGGTGGTGACCCTAAGGGGGGCACCGGTCAAGGAGGGAGCTCTGATAGTGCCCATAAAATATTTTAAAGGATTTATAAACGAGGTCGACTTGGCGTTCTTGGAAGGACCGGTGGTGGAGCTCAACAGCTCACGTTCATGAACTTCATGTGTTGTATTAACGGCTCCCCCTTCCTCATTATTTCTCTCGCTACTTCTTTGAAGGCATTCCTTATGTAGTAGGAGTCCTTGTACACTTGGTCGTAGTCCGCGTACCTTCCCTTGACTTCTAGCTTGTCCCTCCTCATTTCGAATTCTGAATTTGTTAGTACAACCTCCCTCCTCACTTCTTTATCTTCCTTTACTTTGGTCGCTATTCTAACGCTCTCGGGAGTTACCGTTACAGTCAGGGTGGGGTCCAACCTCTTGAGCACCACACCTCCGTCCCTTACCTCCGCGAACCACTTCGAACCCTTCACCCTCACGTAGTTCTTCCCCACGCTCACCGCGTTGGTGTCCTTAGCGTTGCTCAAACACTCCAAAACGGAGTGTATTCTATCCAGAACGGTGATCATGTAAGTATATATGTTCGCTAAGTTCACTGCCCTCGCTCCCTCGTACGGTATTTTGTCCCTCACCCTTTCGAGGGCCTCAATCTTGGCGTTAACAGAGGCCTTGGCGTCATTCAACGCCTTCCAGACGTCCACCGCCCTTTACCCCGGGCCGCTTTGGAGACATGAGCTAAAAGGCCTTCACGCGACCGCTTTGGGCAAGGGCTCCTCGCGGCCCTCTAGGAGCAGCACCGGCAGCTCTGCGTAGAGCACCACCGAGGAGGTCAGCGGCTCGAAGTAAATTCCGACTGCCTTAAGCTCTAAGTCCAGCTCTGCTAGAAGCTCACAGACCCGAGGGTCGCCCTTGCAGTAGGGAACGAACGCAGAGGCCTTCGGGAACCCCACTACGAAGACCGCCACCTTCCTCCCCTCGAACTCGCTGAGCTCCTCCAAGTGTCTCACCCCCCTGTCCGTGGGGCAATCCGGCCACATCCCGAAGCCCCTCCACGAGGCCAAGTCGGCGCTCTTGACCTCCACCAACGCCCTCCCCTCGGGGCAACGGAGCTCGAAGTCGAAGGCGGACCTCCCGTAACGGGGCCTTCGCTTGGCCTCGCATCCCCTCGCCCAGCTCAAGTAACCCAGCCGGAAGGCCTTCTCCAGAGCCCTCTCTTGCAAGTTCGTGTCAGTCACCGCGAAGCCGAAGGGAGTTTTGACGGCTACGAGCTTGTACCTTAACTTCCCTCCGTCCTTCTGGACGCAGTAAGCCTCGTTGCCGTCCCAGATTAAGTCCTCCAAGCGCCCGGTGTTGGTGTTGTGTACTAGCAGTTCCTCTTCCCCTATGGATGCCCTCACCACGAACCTGTTTACCTTCTCCTTTATACTGCAGTGGAAGGCGTCCAGCCGGAGCAAGGGTCTCTCCGGGACTATCAAAGGCCCAAGGCCCTCTGGAGGTCGTCCAGGCCCTCCCCGGTCTTGACTGAGACAAGCACTACGGGGGCCTGCGGGTTGAGCGTCTTTGCGTCTTTTATCATTTTGTCGACGTTCACTCCCAAGGGGCCGGCCATATCTACCTTCGATATCACTATGACATCTGACCTCTTTGTGCTCATCGGGTGCTTCACGAACTTGTCCTCTCCCTCGGCAACGGACACTACCATCACCCTTTTATGGGCTCCCAAGGGGAAGTTGAAAGGGCATATCAAGTTGCCCACGTTCTCTATAAACATCACGTCGTACTTGCTTAAGTTAACACCCTTCAAAGCCTCGAACACGTGGTCCGGCTCCAAGTGACAGATGCCCCCGGTGTTTATCTCGGTGCTGTCCACTCCGTGTCTGGCGACCCTCTCGGCGTCCAATGTGGAGGCCACGTCCCCTCCCAAGTACAAGATCTCGTACTCGCCCTTCAGTCTGTCTACCAAGGCCTCTATGAGAGCTGTCTTCCCGGAGCCCGGGCTGCCCAAGAATTCTATTACCTTCACCCCGTGGGCGTCGTAAAGCTTCCTGAGCTCGGCCGCCTTGTCGAGGTACTTTTGGTTGACGTCTACTTTTATAGTAACTAGCCGGGGCACGACATTTACCCGGTCTTGTGCACAGCTCGGGGATTATTGTGTATAACGTGCGTCAAAATTTAAATAACTAAGCAAACCACGGTCCAGAGGGGCGTTTGATCTGGGGCAAGAGCGACGAGGACAAAACTAGGGAGACCTTGAGTTTGTTGGAGGAGTTGAAGGAACTCATAGACGAACTCAAATGCTCCTCCAGCAAACCCTCTCATAGCCCTTGACCTCGTCGCCCTTGCGGCACCATATGCCCAGCGCTCTGCCGTCGTCGGAGACCTCGTGCTCGCAAGAGGTCAAGACGTCCGCGAACTCGTACCCGGGAGGTAAGTACCAGAAGGCCTCGTAGTCGTATTCGGCCACCCAGTCCTCGAACCGGTTCTCGAAACAGTTGACCCCTTCGCTCGAGGGACCCTCGAACTCTATAAAGAAAGTATAGTAGGGGAGCTCCGCGAACGCGAGGAAGTTCAGGGAGGCCCAGTTAACGGTAGGAACGGTCTTCACCCCGTTTATCATCACTTCCTCCTTCTCAAGTTCCTCTTGCATCACTTCCCAAGCTCTGTAGACTTCCGCTTCGTACTCGGAGGGCTTGTGTAGCAGCTCGCTGGCATCTCCCCTCTCGTCGTAATAGTAATAGTTAACTACCTCGTGGACCCTCCACGAGCTTCCCGTGGGGACCAAGAAGTAGTAGCCTTGGGCGTAAATCGGCCTCAAGCCTTACCCCTCCGGAGGACGTACAAGTTCCTTAAGAGGGAGAGAGCGACCTCCGGCTCCTTGTCCAACAAATTAGCGAACGTCTTGTTAAACTCAACCAACCCCAGGCCTTCAATCTTCAACTTGTCATCAATTTTCAACAGACCTTCCTTTTCCAGCTCGTGCAAGGTTTCTAGCAAGGACCCTCCGCCCTCGATGCCGCTCACCAGCTGAAAGAGCTCTTGGGGCTCTACCTCCAAGCTGTCTCTGCCCAACAAGTACAAAGCTGCCTTAACCACGTCTTTGAATTCGGCCAACTGCTGTGCCCGGAGGGCCTAAAGCGCCGGCCTGGTTAAGTCGATGAGCGTGGGAGCTTGCAAAGGTACAAGAGGATAAATGTTGAGTCGAAATTCCGGTTTAAGTGCACGCGTAGGGCTTTCTGTTGCAGGGGCGGCCCTAACGTATCCCTTACGATCCATGACTTCATAAGGATAGCGAAGTTCTTGAAGAAGGACTGGAGAGAGCTCATACCGACCCACGTTAAGGTGATAATAGCCGACTTCGTGCCGTTCTTAGCGTTGAAGGGGATAAAGGGTGAGTGCGTGTTCTTGAGGAAGGGGAAGGAGGGGTACGAGTGCGAAATATATCCTGCGAGGCCCTACCGGTGCAAGCTCTATCCCATAATCCCTAAGGCGATAGGCTCAGAAGAGGTTTACTTAGACCTGAAGTGTCCGGGCCTCTGGGAGGGCCCGGAGAAGCGGGTGCCCAAGGAGAGCCTTGAGAAGTATTACAAGGAAGTGAAGGAACATTATGAAATCATAATGAAGTATGTGTTCCGAGGGCTGGAACCGGAGGAGGCGTTGGAAAGAGCTATAGAAGAGCTGTGGCCAAGGGTGGAACTAGAGGAAGACGAGGGGCTGCCCCCTTAAACGGGGAACAGAGGCCCTCGGGCGAAAAGAAATCTCTCTGTGAAGCGTGGGGCGAGACTCTTTACACGGAAGGTCCGGTGAAAATCTTAGACAAGGCGTTGAAAGAGTGCTTTGGGGACGGTAACCCGGGGACAACGAACCATCTCTCGAGAAAGTCCCCAGCGGTACCCCTTACAGACCGCGAACGCGGACCCAAACCCCACAACTCCCTTGAGGCCGTTTCCCCGTTCGCCCGGACCTCGAGCGCGCCCGAGCTCTGGGCTCCTCGAGCTCTAGAACATTTCCCGACTTTGGGTAAAAATTTTTTAACGACCCGAGGGGAGGGAAGCCCGGGCTTGGGGCCGTCGTCTAGCTTGGTAGGATGCCAGCCTGGGGAGGGAATCCCCGCGTCCCCCGGATCGCTGGTGGTCCCGGGTTCAAATCCCGGCGGCCCCACCATTTCACCCTCTCAGACTCCTGAGCTCCCTCAAGATCGGTATTTCCTTCACCTTCTCCTCGTCCAACGCCTCCCACAAGATCCCCTTAGGACGGGGCAACGGATCGAACTGCAGTAACCTCGTGGGCGTGGAGGCGAAAGTTAAGGGCACGTCCCACGGGTCCTGGGGCAAGGGCCCCTCCAAGACTTGTGAGTCGTGGACTGTGGTGGCTATTGGTACTTTCACGTCCATTAAGCCTAGTTCAGTGAGTATGCCGAACTCTAAGTCACCGTAGCCGGCCCCCTTCCCTATCCTCCTCCCCTCCAAGTCGACGGCCACTGAGCCCTCTACTACGAAGTCCACCCTCTTTACGCTGTTGAGCAAGTTGTCTACCGTTCTAAGCTTCTTCCCCCACTTGAACGCTCCCCTTATGGTTGAGGCCTCTCCGAACTTCTCCTTGGGCACCCTCTCCGGATCTATTAATAAGAAGCCCTCCCTAAGCCTAGGCGTGGCCATGATTAGGACCTTCCCCTCCTCCAGAGCGGCCAGCCGGACCCACCTCTGAGGGCTGTCCGGGTTGGCCTTGACGACCTCCGCGGACCTCCACTCTCGGAGCCTCCTCAGCCTCTCCGCAGCCTCCCTAGCCCCCTTGAAGTTGGGTATTCTCCCCTTTATCGGGAACGGGGGTAAGGCGAAAGGCTTTAACGTGTTCCAGACCAGTTCTCTAATTTTCTCCTTTTGGAGCTTCACGTTTGACATAGTTCTCCTTATCTTGGAAAGTTTATAGCAGATAATAGGCTTCTTAGCGTTGAACGCGCGAGAGGGGCTGCTAGTGAGAACTTGTGCCTCTTTAGAGAGTCAAGGAGTCAACTGTTTCGAGGAAGAGCTGAAAGTTTACGACTTACAGAAGGAGTTGAAAGAGAACTTCTGGAAGGCCATGTTGAAAGTTTACTTCGACGAACCGTGCGAGGAGCTCTGTTTGGGTGGCAGTCCCTCGTCCATAGTGCTTCTGACAGCCTCGATGTTGCGGAGGGACGACGCGTGTGTGACCTTAGATGGGCAACGGTTTAACTTAAAGGTGCTATGGACGTTGATGCAGCTCAACTAGCCCTTGAAGACCGTCGCCCTCTACGTTGTCGCTAAGGGCGAGGCCGCCCCGAAGGACGTGGTGGAGGAGATAGGCGAGCGAATAGGTATGACCAAGTCACAGAAGTCGTTGAAGCTGGCTTGGAGCTACCTAAAGGAGCTTGAGAAGAAAGGAATAGTAGTGAAGGTCGCTAGGGGGAGGTACGCTCCCAAGGAGGGGCTCTTCCGGTGTCCCAACAACCAATAAAATTTTTTAGTAAAGCTTCGGGACGGGAAGGCACGTGAAGCTCAACAAGGAAGAGAACTTCAGCGAGTGGTTCGATGCTGTCTTGAGGGAGAGCGGGCTCTACGATTACGGCCGCTACCCGGTCAAGGGCATGGGGGTGTGGCCCCCCTTCGGCTTCAAGCTCAGGAAGCTAGTCTTAAACATCATAAGGGAACTTTTAGACTCCACGGGCCACGAAGAGGTCTTGTTCCCGGTGCTCATTCCTAAGACGCTGTTGGAGAAGGAAAGCGAACACATAAGGGGCTTCGAGGGCGAGGTCTTCTGGGTAACAAAGGGAGGACACGAGAGCTTGGACGTTCCCTTGGCTTTAAGGCCAACCAGCGAGACGGCGATAAGCTACATGGAGTCTTTCTGGATAAGCAGCTACAAGCAGCTCCCGATGAAGTTGTACCAGATAGTCCCGGTGTATAGGTACGAGACCAAAGCTACGAGACCTTTGATAAGGCTGAGGGAGGTAAGTACCTTCAAGGAAGCCCACACGGCCCACGAGAGCTTCGGGGACGCCGACGCCCAGTGCGCCGAAGCAATAGAAATTTACAAGAGGGTGTTCGACAGGCTAGGGATACCTTACATGATAAGTCAGAGGCCCCCTTGGGACAAGTTCGCGGGGGCCCTCTACACTGTGGCCTTCGATACGGTAATGCCCGACGGGAGGGTGTTACAGATAGGCACGGTCCACCACTTGGGCCAGAACTTCTCCGTACCCTTCGAGGTTAGGTTCCACAGAAAGGATGGCGACAAGGACTACGTGTGGCAAACTTCCTACGGGCTCTCGGACAGAGTGATAGCGTCGTTGGTGGCCGTACACGGGGACGAGAGGGGGCTGGTCCTCCCTCCTGAGGTGGCGCCGGTGCAAGTGGTCGTGGTTCCCATACCACAGAAGGACGAAGAGCTGCAAAAGAAGGTAATGGAGGAGGCGAGGAGGGTGAAGGAAGAGCTCAAGGCTAATGGGTGGAGGGCAGTGCTGGACGACAGAGAGGAACTGACCCCCGGCGCTAAGTACTACGAGTGGGAACTCAAGGGAGTTCCGTTTAGGATAGAAATAGGTAAGAAGGAGGTGGATGGAGAGGAGCTCACTGTTGCACGCAGGGACTTGAAGAGGAGGGTCAAGATTAAGAAAGGTGAACTGGACAAGGAGCTAAAGAAGATGAGCGAGGAAATGATAAACAACATGAGGCTGAAAGCTTGGAACTTTATGAAGAGTAGGATAAAGAGGGTAAGGAGTCTGGACGAGGCAAAACGGCTCGTGGAGGAGAGGTACGTGGTCGAGCTGCCTTGGTGCGGCTCTAAGGAGTGTGGTTTGAAGGTGGACGAGGAGGTCGGGAGAGTGCTGGGCGTGCCTTTGGACGAAGAGGCTGAAGCGAAGGGGGAGAAGTGCGCAGCGTGCGGGAGAGAAGCTAGGTGGTGGGTGAGAGTTGCGAAAACCTATTAGTCGTGGGCCTCCTCCGCCCCGCTCAACATTTCTGAGTGCTTTATCTTCGGGACGGGTAAGTCCTTCACAGGCTTGAACCTGTCCTTCAACCTCTCCAGCACTTGGGGTAAGGTGGTGTACTCCATCTCGCTGGGGTCTAACCTGTGTGGCATGAACGGGCCGTGCCTCCTTATGTAATCTGCCACCTTGTTCGCGGTCTTCCTCGCCTCGTCGAAGGCGGGGTCGTCGAAGAGGTCGCTGGGGCCCACGAGTTTCGCGTTCTTCACTTGGAAGCCCAGCGCTATCACTCTCGGCGGGCCGTCGAACCTGGTGGGCCTGGCGTCCCTCACCGGGACGGGCATCAAGGGGCCGTTGTGGGAGCCCCTCATCCAGCCGGCTACCAAGTGGGGGAAGGTGAACGGTTCTAGCACTTCGCCCAACGCGGGGAAGCCGCTCTGGGCCCTGACTATCATTACCGGGTCGTCCTTGCCCACGTACTTACCGGCTATCAAGTTGAGCCTCTCAACGCTCACTACGGCCGCTATCTTGGCGTCCTTACGGAACACCCTCCTTATTACATACCTCGAAGGAGTCCCTATGAGGGCCAGTAAGTCGTAGATTTCCTCGGGAGTGTTCAAGTGAACTCCCTTGTCCTCGAAGACGTCCACCACCTCGAAGACGAAGCCGTCGTGTAGCCTCGGGTCTATCACCAAGCCAGCAGTGTTGAAGGGGTCGGCGAAGATCTTGTACAAGGGTAGGTTGAAGGCGCCGGGTTCGGTCTTGTCGGCCGCAAAGACCACTATGGGCTCGCTCGGCCTCTCCTCTATCTCCATCTCGGCAGCCGCCGGGCCTAGGCCCCTTACGTTACCGGAGAAAGCGTCGCTGAGCAAGTCTTGTCCGGCCGCGTAGAGCCCGAGCTCCTTGGCTACCTCAGCCGCTTTCTTGAAAGCCTCCCAGGCCAAGCCGTGCACGTCGGGGTGGTCAACCCCCTTGGTGTGGGTCATTATTAAGATTAAGTCGTCACCCACGTGAGTTACGTAAAAGTCGTTGATAACGCCGTTCTTCTTCGCTTCCGCGAGCACCCTAGAGGCGGCGGCCATACAGTCCGGGTGAACTGTGTGGTGGCCGGCCAAGGAGCCGATATCGGCTTTAATCACGCTTATGGTCGTCTTCTGGGCCAACTGGAGGCACCGAGCCCGCCTACCAAAGGAGGTTTTTCTGGTTTTAGGGACGATGAGGAACCGATAGGGCTCCGAGGGGTGAGGAGTCCCACGGTCGCCGAGTCAGCCCAGCTTAACGTAGCCCCCGGGCGCAACCGCCTTCGCTAGCTCCTCCGCTACTACGTTCCTTATCAACATTACCAGTACGGAGTAATTGGAAAGCAAGTGTTCGGCCACCATCTTGTCTATCTTATACTTCTTTATTAAGTTGTTATAAAGTACGTTCAGTATCTCCGGCCTATTGAGAATTCTAACCATTATAGACGTTAGGTTTGACTCGAACCCGTCGAAGCGTCGTTCGAGGGCTTCTAGCCTTGCGACAGTCGCGTTGAGAGCTTCTTTGGTCTTCAAGCTATCCAACTTAAGCTCCCTTAAACTGTTGTTGATCTTGACCAACTCCATATAAATGACGGTCTGGTTAGAAACCACTTCTCTCAATGTGGAGTTGAGGCCAGCGTAAGCTTCTTTCAGTTCGTTTATCTCTTCCTCTAACTTTTCTATTTCTGATATTCTCTTCTCAAGCTCCTCCAAGTAGTTATGTATGTTCTTCAAGTCGTTTAGCTCCTTCTTTACCGCGTCCAACTCTTCCTCCGCTCTCCCTAGTTCTAGCGCTAACTTAGTTATGTTAGATATCAAAACTTTTAAGTCGTCTTTAGTGGCGAACGACGCCTGTCTGAGTTCTAAGTTCTTTACTTCCTCGTAAAGCTTGTTCAAGCCTTTCTCCAACACGTTTATCCTCGGCGCGAACGACCTCAGCTTAACCTCCAGCTCCACGACCCGTTTGGTAAATGTTTGGTTTAAGGTATTTAACGAAGATTTGATCTCGTTTAGGGTGCTCTGAGTCTCTATCAAGGCAGAGCTCAAGGAGGCAATTTCTCCCTTTGTCCTCATTAGGTCCGTTTCAGTCTTGTTTAATTCTATGCTAAGGGCTATTATCTTTATGTTTGTTTGGTCTTTGAGCTTATTCAAGCTGTCGCTTAGAGCTTTATATTCCTTAATGACTTCTGCTAACTGCTGCCTTAAAGCTTTTATATTGGATTTGAAGAGGTGGTCTAACTCGTTCAGCTTAGCCATTATAGCTTTATTTTCGTTCTTCAAGATCTCTACATCCTTCAACCTTAAGTTCGTGGGGAAGCCTTGTATGAACCCCGCTAACACGCCTAAGGCGGCTACCGAAAGTACGAGGGATACTAGAGACAGAACTATGGGGACCTTACTCGTCTTGGCAATTACCTTTACTTCACTGACCGTAGACTTGGGCGTCTCGAACGCAGCCTCGGGGGGCCTCGCGGTTGCCCGTTCGCTGGGCTCAGGCGGAGGGGCGCTCTCCAGAGTCTCTTCCACGAAGGATCTGCCCTCCTCTTCCTCTTCCACTCCCATGCCCCTCAGCGCGTCGGCCGTCTTACTGAGACCCGCCTTTTCCGCCTTTTCGACAAGCTCTTGGGACTTCAGCCTCTGTTTGCTTATCTGCTCGGCCAAGCTCCGGTCCAACGTCGCCTTCTCCTCGTCGTCGAGCTTCGGATACTTGTTCTCCGAGACGAGCTCCAGTATGTTGTTTATGCAGTTCAAGTCGAACCTTTCACAGCCGGCGTCCTCCATTAATATCTTAAGCACGTCCACTACTACCACCTCAGAACCCGAACTCCGTCTGGAAGCTTGCCTCCTCGGCCCCTGAGGTAATAACAGTTAAACCTATGCTGCTACTAGCCACGGCCACTAAGAACGGGTCAGTAAAACACATAGGCCTGAGCGCCTTCGAGCCGCCGCGGGCCGCGGCCGCGGCAAACGCGGGGAGGTCGTTGAGCACGTCCTCCAAATTAACGTAGATGGGGGAGGAACAGACCCCCTCTACGCCGTTTACTATGGTTTTCAGCTCTATTGCCTCCGGGACCTTCTGGAAGTCCCTCACGTCGCACATGGTCACGATGTCTATAGTCTTCCCTTCTAGGGTTATCTTCGGCTCCCCTCCGGTCTCCACCTCCGCGCTCTCATATGCGTTAATGGCCATCTTGGTCGCCTCTGCAGCTATAGCGGACAAGTAGGAAGGCCCTCTAAGAGGCTTAGGCGTTGGGAGCTTGGTTTGGACCTCCACCACGCCCATGTAATCCGGGCTTTCGACGTCTAAGAATATAGCTATAGTGAAGTCTGCCAAGTTCTTAACGTATATGGCTGCGTTAACGTCCATACCTAACAAGTTTATGGTCCTCCACATGTCCCTTGCTCCGGTGCAGCCGGTCCCGTCCTTCTTCACGAAACCCACTCGGCGCGTGAACACTTGGACGCTCAAAATTGGCCCCCCGAACGCGTTACTCTTAAGAATATATTTACAGTTAGTTCTGAAAACTTATTATCCCTTGAGACCCTATCCTCCCTCAGCCGGGTGGTGTTGGCTTGAGCGTCACATTTTGTCCTAAATGCAAGGCGCTGATGCAAGTAGTTAGAAAAGATGGCAAGGTGGTGCTTAAGTGTCCGAGGTGCGGCTACGAAGTAGAGGTCAAGAAACCGACCAGGATAGTTAGATCCGTGGAGAAGGACAAACACATAATAACCACTTCCAAAGTAGTGAAGGCCGAGGAAAGGAGGGCACTGACGGAAGAAGAGAAAGAGATGCTACAAGACTACTACAGAGACATCTTCTTGGAGAACTTCGGCGGGGAGTGATTTTTTGCTTCCTCTCGAAGGAGCCACGGGCAACGAGGGATGAACCCCCTTGCAGCTCTGATAGCGTTCGTTCTCATAGTTATGTTCTTGGAGAGTGGTCACTTCGAAGTGCTGCTGCTCCTCCTTATAGCCCTAGGCGTCTTGCCCCCGGAGCACGCGGCCGCGCTGGCCAGGAGGCTCGGCAAGCTTTACTACGATCTCAGCAAGTCGTTGTCCTCTTTGGTCGAGGGCGGGCCGGCGGAGTGGCTCGGGAAGGTCGGCTCTTGGAGGGCCCGGAGGACGGCCGGCACATTAAAAGGAGGCCTCTCCGAGGCCTTAAAGGAGACTAAGGAGCCTTGAGGCCCCTCTACGCCCACTTGCTGAGGAAAGACACCAAGTACAGCGCTTACTACGTTACGGCTGTGATCGAGAGCTCGGGCTTCGAGGCTGTGTTCGTCAAGGACCCCCTTCAAGCACTCGCGCTTGCCAGAAAGAGACCCGTGGTCTTGGGCATATCACTCATGACTACCGATCTCCTCGATGAAAACCTCTTGAAGCGTATTAAGGTAGTGAAGGGAAAGGTATTTCTGGTCGCCGGGGGGCCCCACGCTACGGGCGACCCTTGGGGTACCTTGAACTTGGGCTTCGACGTGGTGATCCACGGCGAGGCCGAGGAGACTTTGCCGGAGCTCTTGAGGGCCTTAGAGGAGGGGTCGGACTGGAGGAGGATTAGAGGGATATACTCCCACGAGGGCTTCTCTGGGCCGAGGGGCCTCGCGGACTTGAACCGTTACCCCCCTTGGCCTCACTGGAAGGGCCTCGCCGGCCCGATAGAGATAACTAGAGGCTGTCCCTTCGCTTGCTCCTACTGTCAGACTACATTTATGTTCAAGGCATTTGTGAGGCACAGGTCTATTGAGAACATAATTGAATATGTGTCAATAATGAAGAAAATGGGTCTCAGAGACGTGAGGTTCATAACACCTAATGCGCTCTCCTACGGAGGCGACGGCAAGAAGCCGAACTTAGAAGCGGTGGAAGAGTTGCTGGCGCGCCTTAAGGACTTGGGAGCGAGGGCGTTCTTCGGTTCCTTCCCGAGCGAAGTGAGGCCGGAGTTCGTCAGCGAGGAGAGCATAAGGATCTTAAAGAAGTACGTTAGTAATAAGAGATTAGTAATAGGCGCCCAGAGCGCCTCTGAAACCGTGCTTAAGAGGATCCACAGGGGCCACACGTGGGAGGACGTAGTTAACGCGGTTGAGGTGAGCGTGAGGCACGGCTTCGTGCCGGAAGTGGACTTCATACTTGGCTTGCCTGGAGAGAGCGAGGAGGACATGATAGATACTCTTAGGGGGATGAGAAAGTTGGCTTCCATGGGTGCAAGGATCCACTTACACTACTTCATGCCCCTCCCCGGGACCCCACTCGCCTACGCCAACCCGACTCCCCTCCCGGAGAGGGTTAGGAAGGAGGTCGCCAAGCTAGTGGGGGAGGGCAAGGGCTGGGGGCAGTGGTTGAAACAAGAGGAGGTCTCTTGGAAGATCGTGGAGCTACGAAAGAAGGGGATTATCCTCCCCAAGAGGAGGACACTCATTTCCTCCCCCAGCCCTCTGGGGAGGGGCTGAGGGCTGCTGGACCACAAAAGGGTCAAGGTGGAGGGAGGGAAGTACTTAGAGGTAACCGGGCCGGCGGCAGTGAGGCTGGTGAGGGGTAACGCGGTCCTAATGGGAAAGACTTTAGAGGGCAATGACATCATAGTGGTACCCCAGTGGAGGACCTACGCGTTCAAAGTTATCGAGGATTCCGAGATAGACATCTCAGCTACATCAAACACCAAGATAGAAGTTAAAGAGAAGAACGTAATGGAGGAGTGGATAGAGGGCCTCTCCGAGGTAGTGGGGGCAAAGAGGGTCGTGGTGTTAGGACCTACCGACTCGGGGAAGAGCAGCGTGACTGCTACCTTGGTCAACATGAACTTGAACGAGGGGTACGAGGTAAGCGTGCTGGACAGCGACGTAGGCCAGAGCAACTTGTGTTTCCCCACCATGGTTTGTAAAGCCAAGGTCAAGGGCTACGTGTTCACGCTCAGCGACTTGGAAGCGGAGGAGCAGCGCTTCACGGGCACCATAACCCCTGCCGTAGAGAAGAGCCGGATAATCTCTTCGGTCTCTTCGCTCGCGAAGGGAAGGGTGGTGGTAGACACCGACGGGTGGGTTGAGGGCTTCGAGGCCGGCTGTTACAAGCACGAGCTGCTCCGGGCTATATCGCCGGACGTCGTAGTTTACATGGGGAAGGCGCCGTGGTGGGCCAAGGGGCCTTGGGAGCTCGTGGAGCTCCCCCCTTCCACGGGCAAGGAGAGGAGCAAAAGCGATAGGAGGAGCATAAGGAAGAACAAGTACAGAAAAGCTCTGGAAAGCTGCAAGACGAGGGACGTGGACTTAACGAATGTTAACGTCCTCATGTCAGTGATATTCAACAATCCTTGGGGAGACGAAGCCCTTAAGGAAAGTGTAAAGGAGCTAATAGGCGTCAAGCCGTTGCTCGTCGTTCCTTGGGGAAACAAGGTAGTCGCTGTAATAAAGAGAGGTCTGAGGTACAAGAGGGCGTCCAACGTGGAGGTGCTGGAAGAGGGAGAGGAGAGGGGCTTGTTGGTGGGCTTGGGAGACAAGTTCGGGAACGAGCGACTGGGCGCTGTGGTGAAGATAGACTACTTGAGGAAAGTAATGAAGGTGAGGACGTGTTTAGACGAAGATCCCGAGTACGTCATCTTCGGAAAGGTCAAACTTGAAGAGGACTACAGCGACAAGGTAGTCAAAAAACCGTTTTAGCTACACTTGATGCAGTACGGCCCGTTGACCAGAACGTACCAGTTAGCCTTGTTTATCATTATTATGCTCGTACCGTTCAGCTCGCTAGGAGCGTTCAACGCATTCCAAGACAGCAAGCCGTCCACGTCCTCTGAGCCCGTTGAGGCGTAGCTCCTCATAATTACCACCAACGGAGGTACCTTGCCGCCCTCCGTGTTGCTCAAGCCTATCACGAACGATTTTACTTCGTTTACTTTAGCAGTCATATTGTTGAACGTTATCAAGAAGTCGTTAGTAGGTGAGACGGCCAACGTCAAGTTGTTATAGTAGTTCGTAACGGCGGTCGAGAGTAGTTCTGCAGTCTTGTTGAAGGCTACTACGTTCCACTTGTCGGCGTTGCTAACCGGTAAGTTGAGCTTGGCGGCAAAGACGGCCGGCAAGTCAGATGTGGAGTTGTGCCACTCGAGGTTGCCGTTCCAGAAGGCCGCTACCGTTACGTTAGTCATGAAGTCAGTATAGTTGTAGAACGGATTCTTCGTAGTCGCGTACGATCCGTACTCGTTCAGCTGTAAGGACGTCAAGTTGCCGAGCACGTCAACTTGGAGGGTGGCGTTGTAGGGCCCGGTGACGTTAATTACTGTGTATCCCTTGTACTTGACGTACACTATAGGCGCGTCGACTCTGGGCGAGTACACGTCCGGCACCTCGACAGTTACGTAGTCCTCTAACGGTATCTTGGGTAAGGTCCTCGCGAACATGTAGTAGTAAACCCTGTCGTCAGTTTCTAGCTCATCTGTAGTAGTGTCGTTGTTCCTGTCGACGTAGCTGAAGCCTATGTACTTCACTTGGTCCGGCAGCAGCTGGCTGTACTCGGACTTCAGCTTGTATGCCGATAGGTCGAGAGTGCCGTAGTAAAATAGCCCGCCGAGCGGCCCGCCCTCGTGTATGTTGAAGTAAACTGCCGGGGTCAGCAAGTCGTACTTTACTACGTTGTAATATACCTTGTCCGGTTCGCTGAGCTTATAGGCCGGCTCGCTGGCGTAGTCTATTAAGTAGGACCTCCAAGCGTTCGACCAGAAGCCGTTCCTCGAGGTCACTAAGCGGTATTCGTCGTCGTCAGTGTCCTCGTAGAGCATCCACTTGAGCCAGCTCTTCCCGTCGCTCACCATTCCCGGGACGTAGGGGTAGATTATGTTCCAGCTTCCGGAGACGTAGTCGCCGTAGCTGCCGCCGTTCATTCCTATCCTGACTTCGTAGAAGCTGCCCTTCGGCACCTCCGGCCACAGCCAGAAGTTCCAGACCACCCTTTCGTTGAGCCAAGTACTGTTCAACACTATGCCGTTCCTCTGGGCGTTAAGTATGCCGGCCCTTATGGTCTCGGCGGCCTTCCACAGCGGGGTGCACGTGCCTTCAGTCTCTCCGTTCAAAGGCGTGCCGTAGATTGTTGATTTAATTACTTGTACTCCTTTAACTATGGTTACGTTAATCTGGCCTACGAGAGGCAAGCAGTGCTCGTCGTCGGAGTAGTCGAGGAGCTGCTGGAATCTCACCATGGCCCTTCCCCAACGAGAGTAATACGGGTACCACTGCAGCATGTATATCTTAGCCCTTTCCACGCCGGCCCCGACGACGTAGGCGTTGAGCCCGTACTCGTCCGGCTTGAGGGTGTAGGCGTAAACAGGAGGGCATTCAGCGGGATCGTAGCTGTAGAAGCACTGAACAGCCGTCTGAAGGCTGTCGAAGCTGTCTCCGTAAATTGTTACGTTGTATATGACTCCGGAGAAGGCTGCCATTGTCTCGTCATTGACGTTATTATCGTAGTACCTGCTCGCGTCCGATATCACTAAGGCCGGTTTGTCGCCCCTGAACAGCTCGTTCATCAACGAGGGAAGGCTAGAAGTCCCCGCGTACTGGTTTATCTCTGTTAGGTCCTCGCTTAGGCTCGGCAAGGGGGGCAACGAGCCCTCGAGCGTCTCTAAGGGCCTTACGTACACGTTCCACTCGTCGGTCTTGTTGTCGAAGGTAGCAACTATCATGTACTTCTTTCCGGGGACCAAGGTAGTGGACGCCACCGCTCTAGGTTTTATTTCGTTTCCGTCATCCGATATCTGAAATATCGTCGGCACGCCCTTGTAGATTGCCAACATCCAGCCCGTGCCGGTGGTCGGGTCCGCTTGGTAAGCTATGGGGAACAGCCAGTAGCCCACATCGGGAGCAGAGAAGAAGAAGTCGTCGTCCCTCCAAGCAGGGTTTATGTAATAGTTCAACTTATCCTCGTCCGCGAAGTTGAAGGCCCCGTCCCACCTGACTACAGCCACCACGCTGAAGGAGTTCTCGTTACTAACGAAGTTGAGCTTGTCTTGGGGGTCGTCGAAGACCGCTCCAGTCATGGTGAACGCGTAGCCCGGGAAGTTCCAAGTCCAAGCGTAGCTGTCCAACTCGATCCTCGCGCCGTAGAAGTCTACGTAGACTGGGAATACCTCCCTCGGGTCGCTCCCTCCGTTCTTTCCTACTAGTATCATGAACGAGCTCCTCCCCCCGGCCGGTAAGTAAGGGACCTTGACCCAGACGTAGCCGTCGCTCTTGGCGGGCCCTTCCGCTCTCACCGGTACTCTCGTGCAGTTGCCCACCACGGTCTCGTAACAGAACTTCAGCGGCGCGCCGAAGTCGTCTATGATGGTTATCGGAGTGGCGTTCAGTTGGGCCGGCAGCTTGACCCTAATCACTTGGTCGAACAAGGCTTCGGAGTTGGGGTTCTCAACGACTATTTTGTAGCTCCTAACCGTGCTATCTACCGGGTACTGAAGCCCCAAGAACTTCAGTCCGGAGGCTGTAGTTACGTTCACCGCATAGGTGGTTGTAGTGTTGGCGGCGGGCGCGTAGCACACGTCGTACCCGCTGAAGCTAGCGCACGGGTAGGCCAGCCCGGGGAACTCGACCTCGTGCTCGAAGAGCTTACCGTCAAAGGGGGTTCCGTCGGAGCCCTTAGGGTACTGCCCAGCTATGCCTAGGTAGAGACAGACCACCGCGCTATACTGGACCAGCGAGTCCGGCCTCATGGGAGCTGGAGCGGTAAAGTTGAACGTCAACACGCCGGAGCTCTTCCACAAGGGCTTGTCGGCGGTCAAGTTAGTAAAGGTATAGCTCCAAGGCAAGTAGGCGCTGGCGCTCCAGCTGACTTGGTAGAGGTTCGGGGTAGAAGTTATTCTCATCACCGTTATATTCCTCAAGTACACGTCGTCTATATAGTACTTCAACGGGCTGCTGGCAGGAGCAGCCTTTTCTATTATATCCTTAAGGTCTATAACAATACTCGTAGGTACGTTGTTTCTGGTTCCATTGAATTCTGGATTCAGTATTAAGGCTATTTGGTAAGCGTAGTTGTCTCCCACCACCGTCCTAGGAGGCGGGCACATGTACTGCAGAGGGTTGACGTTGCCTCCGGCGAGCACCGTTATGGGGCCTATTGAGAATACCGTGGTCGTCTGTTGGACGGTGGTTTGTTGGAGCACGCCGCCGACAGTGTTTATACAGTTGCTGAGCTCCTTCCACCCGATGCCCTCTATCAACATCCTCGCTGAGTATACGTTGCTGCCCTCGGGTGGGAGCAAGATTACCAAGGTAGCGGGTATCTTAATCGCACCGAGGGTGACGTACTCCGGCTTGTAGTTGTGTTGGCACGCACTATAAGCGACTTTGCTGCTTCCAGAAGTCCACATGTCCTTAGTGTAGAGTTCGGAGACGTTCTGGGCCCCTGAGCTCCTGTACACTTGGATTGCCTTCGCGTACTGGCAGAAGGCCGGTATATTATTGGTCTTTATTACTAGGATCGGGCCGGCAAGGGGGTCGTTGAGGACCGCGTAGCACGCGGACAAGCTCTGGGTCACGCTGGTCGCCAGCTGTTGCCTCTGGACCGCTTGGACCGTCCTCTCGCTTATGGTCGCTTGTTTGCTCAGTACATTAACCATTAGGACTACTGCGGCCAGCAGCATGCTAACTATTACGAGGAGCGCTAATAGGCTGGCCACTCCGCCCCTTCCCGCATTCGTCACTTTGAGGGCACCGTGGAACTGGCAAACGACCAAAAGTTTTAATCCGAGAGTTGCCGTTTCCGTACGGAAATGACAACGACCCTTCCTAAAGCTCTGCTTAAAGGTAAAGGTGTGGGGAAGTGGCGGTTTGAGAAGGGCGCAAAGCGAGCTGCTGGCCGCGCTCTTGCTGGCATCGATAGTGCTAGGGGCCCTCACTTGGTTGGTGAGCCAGTGGGAGAAGGGAGTTGGAAACCTGATCAAGAGGGTTAACGAGGTTGCCTCCCGCTCCGCTAAGCTCTCAATAAGGATAGATTGTAGCGGGAACTACTTAGTTTTCATAGATCCCACCGTCCCTTCAGTAACTGACGTCTCTTCGACCGAGTACAACAACTTGCGCTTCTGTTACGCAGAGCTCGCGGCCGGCTCTTACAAGGCTTACTTCGTCTTGCCTTTCTACTGCGACGGGAGGCCCGGAGCGTACTTGGTGTTCGGTACCTTCTCGAGGGAAGTTATAAACAACGTAACGTTGTATGCGTTTAAGCCTTCATCCTCCAACGCCATAGCGCCCGAGGTGGTCTGCAATAACATAAACTTCATGCCATTCGCAACCTTACACGTCGTTTTCCCGGACTTAAGCGAAAAAGTTGTCTCATGCTTTACTAATATAACTTTGGTAAACAGTAAGTACTTGTGGGGTGTGACTTCATGCGTAGGGGCTTAGGCGCCTTGGAGGTGGCAATACTCAGCGCGGTGACAGCAGTTGCGGCCGCGCTGCTGGGCTCCGCGCTCCTACACCCACCGCCGGAGCCCCAGACGCCGGCGCTCGTTGAGGTGGAGGCGGCCGTCGCCTTGGGGCCCCAGAGCAACGCCGCGGGCCAAACGCTGTCCGCGGCCCAACAGTGCTCCGAGTTGGCGTCCGCGCTCTACTCGGAAGGTCTCTTGTCTTCAAAGAAGTTCGTCGAGGTGGGCGACCCCGACTCGACCTACGCTTACGCAGTGTTGGTATACGTCTTGAGCCCCGGAGAGGTGAAAGGGATAAAGTTTAGCAGCTTTGAAACCGGACAAACGCTGTTCGTCGTCCAGAAGAGGATCTCGCTGGCGTCCGGGAGATACTTGCTGTGTATTTATCGCAACAAGTACTACCCGAGCTCTACGGTAGAGCTGCTCGGAGCGTCGGAGCTCTGTGTCAGCTGCGTCGCGCGCTGAGGACCTTCCTTAAGTCCTCCTCACCTATAGGCCCCCTCCTCAGAACCTTGATCTTTTTGCCTTCAACCTCGACTACGGTTGAAGGTGTACCCCCCACCGGGCCCATGTCTATTATCAAGTCGGCCTTGACGCTCACCTCTTCCACGCTCTTGGGGCTCTTCTTTCCGCTCAAGTTAGCAGAGGTGACCGCCAAGGGGCCTACGAGCTCCAGCAGCCTTAGGGCGAAGGGGTGGGCCGGCACCCTCACGCCGACCTTGCCGGTCCCCGCAGTGACGGTCGTTGGGACCCAAGGCTTTGCCTTCACCACTATAGTTAAAGGCCCTGGCCAGAAGGCCTTCGCCAAGGCCTCGCCTACCTCGTCGAACTCGCCCACCTCTCCGTGTTTTCCCAGCGGTGTCTGGACGGGCAAGGGCTTTTCCTTGGGCCTCTTTTTCACCTCGTATATCTTTTCTGCGAACTCTAGCTTAGACGCTATGCCGTAGACGGTCTCAGTGGGGATGATCACCAGCCCGCCAGACTCCAAGACCTCTCTCGCCTCCGCCAGCGCCTTCCGGAGCTCCTCCTCGTCTTTGGGCTTGAGTACCCTCATCTCTCTCCCTTGTTGCTGAACTCGAACGAAGGGGCTTTTTGTCGTCTCTCCTTAATTGCCTTTTCGGCCATAATTATTGCCAAATAATAGAGTACGAACATGGGTATGCCTATCGCTAACATGCTTATCCCGGTCCCGCCGGGAGTTATGACTGCAGCTAAGAACATTATTGCGATGAATGCAACTCTCAAGTTCTTTCCCTTCAGTTGTTCGGGGTTCAACATCCCCAGCAAGACTAAGTAGTAAACCACGATCGGCAGTAAGAACGATAGGCCCGTTATTATTGCTGTCATGACTGCGAACTCTATTATGTCGGACAGACACCATATGCTCTGGGCGCCGGCCGCTTGCCCGAAGAAGACCACAAGCTCGAAGCCGAAGGGGACTACTATCGTGAATGCGAATAGCTCGCCGAGTGCGAAGAGACCGAAGGTGGCCAAGACCCCGTTGCGGAGCATCCTCCTCTCGTGTTCGTGGAGCGCCGGCCACAAATAGCACAAGAATTGATATATTATGTAAGGGGCTGAAATCACCAAGGCGCCCCAAATTATAACCATGATATATGCGTTGAACAAGCTTTCAGCATGGCATATTACTGGCTTGACCCCCATGTGCATAATTGCTAAAGTTATTATCCTGAGGAGAGCAACCATTGCGGGCACGTAGCCTATCCACTTTATCAGCTCCGCAATGTACTGGGCGCCCACGGCCTCGCCCACGTCCTTCGGGCTGCAGTACAAGTGCATGAGGGGGCAAGTAACCCAGTTTATTGGGAAGAGGGCCACTACCAAGAGGGCCAAGAAGAACGCCACTATCGACCTCCTTATAGTCTTTAACAGCTCCTCCAGATGGTAGGTGATGTCCTCTATCCTCTCCGCCTCTTCTATGTTACACTCGAAAGGCGACTTCAACTTCTTTACTAGTGACATCAACATCTTCAACGCTTCTGTGTCCCCGCCCTTTAGGCTCTCGAGAGATTTAGGCTTGCGGGTCGGACGAGGCCCTCCGTTCACCCCTCACCCCTTACGAGCCACCTCACCCCCGCCGGGCCGCGTCTCAAAACCCGGGTGCCAGAGGCCTCCCAGGGCGGGGAGATGAAGGTAGTTGTGGGGAGCGTCAACCCCGTTAAAGTGGCGGCTGTAAAGGAGGCCGTAGAGGAGTTGGGGATAGATGCCGAAGTAGAGGCCTTGGAAGTCCCCAGCGGGGTGCCCCCGGTCCCGCTCGGGGACGAAGTCTTCCGCGGGGCCGAGAACAGGGCCTCCCGGGCCGCTCTCGACGGCGACGTGGGAGTAGGTTTGGAGTCGGGGCTTTTCTTGCTGAACAACAAGTTGTTTATGGTGTCTGTTGCGGCAGTGAAAGCCGGAGAACTCCACTTCGGCCTGTCTCCAGGCTTTGAGTTGCCCGAATCGTGGGCACCTAAAGTGTTAAGGGACAGGTCGGAGTTTTACAAAATGATGGAGGCCTTCGGGGGGAAGGAGCTGGGAAGGGGGAAAGGCTTGGTGGGAGTCCTTACGAATGAAGTAATAACAAGGAAGGAGTTCTGCAAAATGGCCGTAATAATGGCGTTGTCGAGAGCGTTCAATGAAGTTTGGCGATAGTCGAACACAATATCAGACCAGCGTCTTAACTCCGCTTAACCGGAGGGAATACGGAGCGGTGAAACCTTGGTCGGCATAGCGGGGTGGGGGGCCTACGTGCCCCTCTACAGAGTCCCGACGGAAGAAATAGCGGTCCACTGGGGCTCCGACCCTAAAATCCCATTGTCATTAGGCGTAAAGGAGAAGTCCGTCGCAGGGCCGGACGAGGACTCGGTAACGATAGCGTGGGAAGCCGCAATAAACGCCTTGACGAGAGCCCAAGTAGACCCAAAGGAGGTAGGAATGGTCTTCATAGGTTCTGAGTCCAAGCCGTACGCGGTTAAGCCTTCTTCCACCATAATTGCTGATGCCATAGGAATAGCTCCGGAAACCATGGCTGTGGACGCAGAGTTCGCTTGTAGGGCCGCCAGCGAGGGCTTGCGCCACGCGCTGGCGCTGGTGGGCGAGGGGACGGTGAGACACGCCTTAGTGATAGGAGCTGACACAGCCCAAGGAGCCCCCGGAGACGTGTTGGAGTACACCGCCGCCTCGGGCGGGGCCGCCTTCGTGATCTCCAACGAAAACGTAGTAGCCAATTTCGTAGACGCTTACACTTTCGTCACCGACACGCCGGACTTCTGGAGGCGGGACGGGAGCCAGTTCCCGGCCCACGGCGAGGGCTTCACCGGAGAGCCGGCGTACTTTTACCACTTGTACAACGCAATAAAAGAATTGATGGAGAGAAACTCGATAAAGCCGTCGGACGTGGCCTATTTCGTCCCCCACCAGCCCAACGTGAGGTTCCCCATGAAGCTGGCGAAGATGTTGGGGTTCAAGAGGGAACAGCTTATGATCGGGTTAACCACCGCAGATATAGGAAACACCTACAATGCTTCGGCCTTCCTAGGAATGACGAGGGTTCTAGACAACGCTTCCCCCGGGGACTTGATATTGATGGCTCCCTTCGGTTCCGGCGCAGGGGCCGACGCGTACTTGTTCGAGGTAACCGACAGGGTGGAGGAGGTCAAGGGCCTCGCGCCCACGACGCAGAGCTACATAGAGAGGAAGAAAGTTATAGACTACGCAACCTACTTGAGGTTTAGGAACAAGATAAAGAAGTTGGCGAGGTGAAACCCTTGTACGTCTGCTCTGCCAACGTGGTGAATGTAGGTAGGCACTACGATAAGAGCTCCTCTGCCCTCGCGGTCGAGGCCCTTTCGCCGGTGGTTAGGGAATGTGGCGAGCCCGACGCGCTGGTGCTGAGCACTTACTTATCACGCTACCAAGAGTCCTTCAGTAACTTGGGAGCCCTCCTGGCGGAGTACTTGGGGTTCAGAGGGGAGGTGTACGAGGTCTCCGCGGGCGAGGCCTCCGGCGGGGCGGCCATCGCTGTTGCCTATAGGCTGCTGAAGTCCGGCTTAAAGAGGGTCTTGGTAGTAGGGGTTGATAAAGTCAACGACTTCCAGTCGAAGAAAGCTGTGAGGCACCTACAGACTCTCTTGAGCCCCTACGAGTCCTTCTACGGCCTCACATACGCTGGTGCCCACGCGTTAGCTGCATTCCTCTACATGAGGGAGTTCAACGTGAGTAGGGAGGACTTAGCCCACTGGGCGGTGATTATGCACGACAACGCCACCGCAGTCCCCCACGCGCAGCTGAGGTTCCCGATTACACTGGAGAAGGTGTTGAACTCCAACTGCGTGGCCGAGCCCTTGAAGCTCTTGGACTCTCACCCGTTCAGCGACGGGGCTGCCGCGGTCATGCTCACTTCCGAGTCCTCGCCGGTAGCCTTAGAGGCGGTCGCAGCTTCCTCCCAATTAACTTTGGCCGAAAGGGACTTAACGTTCATGGAAAGTGCCAAAGCGGCTATGGAAGCGCTGGGGAGCCCCGAGCCGGAGGCCGTAGAGGTACACGACCCCTTCAGCGTCGCCGGCGTCATAGCTCTCGAGTCCTTGGGCCTCGCTCCAAGGGGGAAGGGCATAGATTACTTGCTTGAGAACCCGACCTCAGTCAACCCCTCAGGAGGGCTGAAGGCCCGCGGACACCCGGTGGGCGCCACGGGGGTCTACCAAGTGGCCGAAGGCTTCCTCGCGATCACTTCCGGCCTTGGTAAGCTGGGCAAGGTCAGCAGTTTCTTAACCCACAGCTCCAACTTGTTGGGAGCCACTACTTATCTAACTTACATGAAGGAGGTGTAAGCCGTGGACGTCAGTCCGGCCGCGGTGTGGAGGGAAAAGCCGTATAGGTATAGGCTAGAGGTGACGAGGTGTCCGATCTGCAAGAGGACGTTCAGGGAGGAGGTGAGCCGTTGCCCGAGGTGCGGGGTGGAGACCGTTAAGGAGAGGCTCCCTTGGAAGGGGAAGCTGCTAGCGTGGACCAAACTGTGTCAGCCGCCGGAGGGCTTCGAGGACCAAGCGCCTCTGTACGTGGGACTGATCGAGCTTGAGAACGGAGAGAGGGTGGTCGCGAGGTTGACGGACGTGACGGAAGGGCTGGAGGTCGGGGCGGAGGTCCAAGCGGTTTTGAGGAGGGTGAGGGCCGACGGGGAAACCGGGCTGATAGAGTACGCGCTCTTCTTTAGGGTCATTCCAAAATGATTACCTTCCTTATCTTTTTGTAGGCAGCAACCCTCTTGTTCACGAAGTCCATTATTTCCTCCGGAGTCGTCTTGCATCCTTCTTTCAGCTTCACCCTCGCCACGGGTATCTGACCCACCTCGCCGGCCGCTTCGCCCACTACCTCCGCTTCGGCCACACACGGGTGTTTGAGCAGTATCAGCTCTAAGTCCTTAGGGAATATCGGATATCCCTTGTACTTCAACATCCTCTTCCTTACCCCTCTAAAGTAGTAGAAGCCCTCCTCGTCCTTGGCCAGTATATCGCCGGTCCTCATCCACACGTTTCCGTTAACCTCCACGAAGGCCTTGGAGTTCTCCTCCGGGTCGGGATAAGACTTCATTACTTGGGGACCCCTGACCAGCAGTTCTCCTTGGTCCTCCACGGGCTCGAGGGTCTCGGGGTTCACTAACAAGGCCTCCACGCCGGGGAGGGGGAAGCCCAAGCTACCGACCTTGTGCCTCTCGGGGGTGGTGGCGAATATCTGGGGCGCTTCTGTCATGCCGTAGACTTGCAGCAAGGGCTTGCCCGTGAGCTCCTCCCACCTCCTCTGGTCGTCGGGCGGCAGGTAGGCCCCGCCGCTCATAGCCCACCTCAAGCTCCGACCCAAGGACTTGACGAGTTCTTCGTCCTCCTTCATTAGTGTCTGGAACACCAAGGGGACTGCCACTAAGTAAGTGGGGGCCCTCTTGCCCGTGAGCTCCCTTATCTTGTCGACATTAAACCTCTTCAGCAACAGCGCAGTAGCCCCGGAGACTAGGGCGCTCAGCAAGGCGGCGTCCAATCCCAACACGTGGGTGAGGGGAACGGTCACCAAGCTCACGTCATCTGCGCTTATCCCTTCAGCTTGCACGAGCGGCATTATGGCCCCGGTGAAGGAGCGGTGGGAGTGGATCACTTGCATCGTCCTCCCGGCTATGCCCGCGTAGTAGAAGACCCTCGCGTCGTCCTCGTAGTCGACTACCACCTCGTGCTCTCCGGAGGCGGAGGAGAGGTCCTTCTCCGTGAGGACCGCGTAGTCCTTCAAGGTCTCGCTCTCCCTCTGGACGACCTCCTCGTCTGCCAACACCACTTTAGGGGCGCTGTCGTAGAGCTGGAAGGCCAAGTCTTCCTTCTGCGTCAAGGCGTCAACTATGACTACCCTCGCGCCCGCGTACAGAGAGCCCAGCAACGAGGTGACGAACTCTGGCCTGTTAAACATTATTAGGAAGACTGTATCGCACTTCCTTACCTTGTTTTCATACAATAAGTTAGCAATCGCTTTAGCCTTCGAGATCAAATCATTATAAGTTAGCTCGGTTCCGTCTTCGTATACCAGCGCCGTCTTGTTGGGGGCTTCTCTGGCCCTCTCTTCTATTATCTTATGCACGGGCTTGCCCGGGTCTCGGTACACCGAAGCCACCGTTCCGGTCCGTAGGAAGTAGGGAAATATCTACTCCGGCTCCCACTCCTCCTTTTCCTCTTCCACCCCCTCGACCGGGGTCTCGTCGACCCCGTACCCTTCCTCTTCGGTCAGAAAGGCCCTCAGCTCCTCTATGGGGACGTCAACTATAGCTACCTCGTTGAAGTCCTTTCTCTTAACTACAATCAAAGTTTTGTTCCCCACGCCAAAAGCTTTGAAACTCCCCTCGCTGCCCTCCGCCTCCAGAGAGGACTCTCCTCCCCTCACCTCGTCTACCTCGCCCAGGTAAAGGGGGACGACGTTCCGGAAGGCCTCCCTCTCTATGAACGCGAGGACCACCTTCTTAGCCTTCAGAGCGTCCGTCAGTTCTTCCACCGCCTCCCTTCCCAGCTCGACCCTCTCCAAACCCTTTACCCGCTTGACCCCCTTAGAACCTCGAGCTAAGAAGTTGAGAGCCTCTTGAGGTAGTCAAGAGTCACTAGGACCAAAGCCAGCAACACCAAGGCCGCTCCGACGAGCTGGGAGCCCGTCAAGGCCTCCCCGAGAGAGGCCGATGCCAAGGCGAGCGTGAGCAAGGGCAGCGCGTTTATGTAAACTCCGGCCCTCGCCGCCCCCACGAGCTTAATCGAGTAAAGCCAGAGGAAGTAAGCTAGGAACCCGGGCACGAGGGAGACGTAGAGCAAGCCCGCGAGCACCTGGGGGTCGCCCAATGGAGCGAGCGAGAGGAACGGAATGGCTAAGAGGAAGTTGAACGGCTGGGCCACCAGAGCGTTGCTGGCGAGGGACTCCAACGGCGATAGTTCGCGCATAACCTTCTTAGAGGTTACTGTGTAAACCGCCCAGTCCAAAGCTGCGAGAGAACCCAGCGCGGCGCCCAACCAAGAAAGCCCCGAGCCGTCCACGGCGAGCAAGGCCACCCCGGCAGAGCCAACAATCACCGAGACAACGAGCAAGGGGGTGAGCCTTTCCTTTAGGAACGCCGCGGCCAGCACTGAAGTGAATATCGGGATCAACGCCATTGTGAGCCCCACCACCGAGGCCTTCGCGTAGGTAAGCCCCAAGTAAATGAGGGCGCTGAAGCCCGTTATGCCCGTCAGCGAGGGCAGCAAGATTTCCTTGCCCAAAATTATCCTCAAACCCCTTAGCTTGGAGTAGGCGTAAAGCAAAGTCCCGGCCAACGCCCAGCGGAGGGCCGTCAAGGTCATCGCGTGGAGACCTTTGGCTATGACTACTTTCGAGACTACGAAGTTTGTGGCCCACAATAACTGCGGCACTAAGGGCACCAGCGCCTCTATCACGGTCCATCCGAGGAGGGCGGGGGCCGCTTGCTATTAATGCTATTAAACGCTCACGAGTATCATCTGAGCGTAGGGAACCCCCGCTACCTTACCGACGGCCTTCGGGTGGACGAAGCCCCCCTCTACGGCCAACTTGACCGACCTCTCGCCTATCACGTAAAGCGTTGTGGCGGCGGACATTCTGGCCAAGGCGACGTCCTCGTCGACCAGTTCCCCTTTGAAGAAGTACTCGTCGACTTTCAACACCTTCTCGCCTTCCTTGAATTCCTTACCCATCAGTTCGTTGTCAACCACTGCGACTATGACGTGACCCTCTACTTCGTGAACCTTCACCCAGAACAGCTCCCTCTCCAAAGCGTCCACCTCACCGGACTCCTAGGGCCTCAAGTACTCTCTGAGCTACCTCCAAGGAGGTCCTCCTCTGGGCCTCCTCGGTCTGGGCCCCTATATGGGCGGTCGCGAAGACCCTTGGGTGCCTTATCAGCTTGAGCAGCTCCTCGTCCTTAGGCGGCTCTTCCGGGTACACGTCCAGCCCGACTCCCCAGAGCTTGCCGCTCTCCAGCGCCTCCAACAGCGCGGAGTAGTCCACCACCTCCCCCCTGGCGGCGTTGATCAATATTGCACCGTCCTTCATGATCTTGATTCTTTCCTTGTTTATCATGTTTCTAGTTTCCTCCGTTAGGGGTACGTGTAAGGTTACGATGTCAGAATTCCTCAAGAGCTCCTCCAAGTCGCGGGTGAAGCGTACGCCCATCTCTTCTGCCACCTCGTTCAAGTCCATCACGTCGTACGCTATGATGTCCATCCCCAACGCCTTCGCCTTCTTCGCGACCTCTCTGCCTATCCTGCCGAAGCCCACCACGCCTAGCGTCTTACCAGCTATCTCAAATCCCATTACTTTTTCCCACTCCCCCTCCAAGAGCTTGCGGTAGCTGTAGTGCGCCCTGCGACTCAAAACTATCATCATTGCGATTACTAACTCTGCCACTGCGTTCTTCAAGGCGTCCGGAGCGTTCACCACCTTTATTCCCTTCTCCTTTGCGGCCTCCAAATCTATGTTGTCCAGCCCGCTCCCCGCCCTAGCTATTACCTTAAGCTTGTCAGCGGCCTCTATAACCTCCCTTCGCACTTTGGTCCTGCTCCTCACTATCAATACGTCGAACCCCTTTATCCTTTCCTTCAACACATCTGGCCTATAGGCCTCTAAGTCCTCAACGACTTCTATTCCTTTTTCCCTCAAGAGCTCGAGACCAGCTGGATGAACCTTGTCGGTCACGAGGGCCCTGTACATCTGGGGACGCCGCTAACCCCCCTCAAAAAGGGCTTAAAGGATCTTAGAGAGCTTATACTCTATTGCCTTCGCGTGGTACCTCATTCCCTCCAACCTCGCCAGTTCCGCGGCCAACTTTAGTAGCTCCGCGGCCTCCGGGAAGACCTCTACCAAGGTGGTCCACCTCATGAAGTCCGTCGGGCCCAGCGGACCCCTCGCCCTGGCCCATCCGGAGGTGGGGAGCACGTGGTTTGGGCCTGCGGAGTAGTCCAGCAACGGACTGGGGGCCTTGAAGGAGGCGGCCCCGGCAACGGGGGGTTCGTGGGTGTCCGCGTACACGGAGACGTGTTCCGGCGCCAGCTCGCTCACCAGCCTCTTAGCCTCCTCCAATCCGTCAACCACCGTGGCGTAGAGGCTCCCTTCCACTTCCTCGCCCCTCACCTTTTTCTCTACTTCGAATACTAGGCCTTCGTCCGTAGAAACTAACACGGCGAAGCTCGTCGGGCCGTGCTCGGCTTGGGCCAACATGTCATAGGCTACCTCCTCCGGGTCGGCTGTGGAGTCGGCGATTACGGCCAATTCCGTGGGTCCGGCGATCATGTCTATGGGGACGTCAGCAGACACTAGGAGCTTGGCGGCCTGGACGTAGGGCCCCCCGGGGCCCACGACCTTGTGGGCTCCAGCAACGTACGCCAGCGCTGAGACCCCGTGGGCGCCGCCGGCGACCACTACGGAGTCCACTTTGGAAGCCATGAACGCAGAAGCCATAACTTCACTTTTCGCGAACTTGGGAGGGGTGGCTACAGTTACCTCTTTCACGCCCAAGGACTTGGCCACCCCGGCGGTCATCAAGGCCGTGGAGGGGTATGGGTAAAGCCCCCCGGGCACGTAGGCCCCCAAGCGCTCCACGGGCCTCCACAAGGTCATTGCCCTAACCCCTCGGGATGAGAAGGCGCTGTCCTTGGGGGCAGTCATCTTGTGGAATGTAGAGAGCTGCTCTAATACGTCCTCGAACAAGCTCACAAGGCTCTCTTTCGAGTAGGACGCGAAGTCCTCTTTCGAGAGGAGGACGCACCCTTCGTAATCGTCGAACTCCTTGTTGTACTTCTTTACGGCATCCAGCCCTTTGTACTTAACTTCCCTAACTACCGGCATTACCTTCTCTACGTACTCCCAAAGGTCCAAAGAGCCCCTCACGTTCTTCACTTCTTCAGGCGGGACGAACTTCAGCAACGAGCTCCTCCGGGGAGGGGTCGCGGGCTCCCCTTCAAAGTCTGTTTTGCCTCAAACCCAAACCTTGACGTCGACGGCCCAACAACCCCTCTCGGAGACTATTAATGGATTTATTTCAAACACTTTGTAATCCGAAGTACATAGCTTACTCAACACGTTCTCTACGCATTTCATATCCAACTTCTTCCTGAATTTCAACGCCTTACCTAAGTTATATATGCTGAGCTTCTTTTCGAAGACAGTTGCACACAAGGGACACGGAGTGACTACGGTCTCCCTGAGCAAGCTCGCGAGGACCCCTCCGGCCGCTAGCACCAACACCTTGCCGAAGACCGGGTCCTTCTTAGAAGATGCCAGGAGCTCCAAGTCGCCCCTGACCGCCTTCTGCGCGAAGGCCGAGCCGAACCTCTCCTCCAGCTCCCTCCTCGCCCTCTCGAGCTCCTCTTCTGTCTCGACGTAAATGACGGCCTTGGCCTCGGTCTTATGGGGCAAGGGGACGTCCGCCTTCACGTAGGCCGGGGGTTCCACCTCGCCCCAAGGGGGGACCGGTATGCCCAAGCTATCCGCTATCTTCAACGCCTCAGATGGCCTCAACAACAAGAGCCTCTTGCCTCCGCGAGTCCTCTGGCGAGCTTGTCCCTTAACAGTACCCGCGCGTAAGCGGCGGCCTCGTCTACTCCGAGCGCGAAGGGGATTCCTAGCTCTCTTGCCCTCCTCTCCAAGGCTTCAGCCATGGTTCCGCCGAAGCCCAAGAGCAAGTGAGGCTTTCCGGTCCTTTCGATGCTCTCCTTAACTATGTCGGCTAAGTACAGGCTCGTCGCCGGGGACTCCATCAGCGCGGCCACTATTATAAAGTCGTACTTTGGGGCCAGCCTCTCCAAGGCTTTTCGGTACCTCTCGTCGTCCGCGTCCCCTCCCAAGTCGAGCGGGTTGTTCAGCTTCAAGTACCCCGGCAGCTCCCTCTCGAGCTCTCTGTCTACGGGTTTAGGCATCTTATAGCCCTCTATCAAGTCAGTTAACATTATGCCCACGCCGCCGGCGTCGGTCACGATGAGCATCTTCTCCCCCCTCAGCTCGGGGGAGTACTGAAGGCCCGAGACGAACGCCTTGACTTCGGCAAAATCGTTCAACGGTATTGCCCCGAACTCAAAGAGCAAGTCCCTGTACACCTTGTAGTCGCCCGCCACCGAGGCGGTGTGGGAGGAGACAGCAGCCGCGCTCTCCCTCCTCCGCCCGCCCTTGTAGACGCCCACCCTAGCGCCCCCCAGCCTCAGCTTCAACAAGGTCTCCAAGAAGGCCTTGCCCTCTCCCTCCCTAAGCCCTTCTAAATACAACAAGAAGTGGTCGAAGCCTTCTCCGAACAAGTAGTTTAGGACCTCGTTCTCTCCGACGTCGACCTTGTTGCCCAAGCTGACGGCCGCCCCCACTCCGCACCCTCGGGAGGCGGCCCAGTCCATTATGCTGGCCGCCAGCGCCCCGCTTTGGCTCACCACGGCCAGCCTGGAGGGCAAAGGCCTGGGGGTCCCGGCTTCGCGGAAGAAGAACGTGTCCAGCCCGGAGGGATAATAGTAAATGCCCAAGCAGTTGGGGCCCACGACCCTTATTCCGTGGGACAGCGCTTTCTCCCTTATCCTCTCCTCAAGCTCCTCGTTGCCTACCTCGGAGAACCCCGCACTTATTATTATTAGAGCCTTTACGTCTTTAGCTATTGCGTCGTCCACCACGGCCTCCACGGCCCTCGCCGGCACTGCGACTACGGCCAGCTCCACCTCGTCCGGGACCTCGCGCAAGGAAGGGTAACAAGGCACCCCTAGCACTTCCCTGTACTTCGGATTTACGGCGTACAGCCTCCCCTTATAGGACCTCTTCAGGTTGCTCAGTATGACGTACCCGGGCTTGGGTACCTTGGGTGTTGCACCTACTACGGCGACGGAAGAGGGTTTGAACAAGAAGTCCAAGCCGACCTTCCCCGAATTCGTTCACCGCTGCACGTTTCAGTTATTTTAACCTCCTCTTAAGGGGTCGTCGAGGGGAAGGGAGTGGAGGAGAGGCCCGTCGCCTACGTGTTGACGCCCGTGCTGAGGAGGGACGCGGGTAAGAAGCCAAAGATGAGGAGGGGAAGGGGCTTCAGCAAGGGCGAGCTTGAGGCCGTGGGCCTAGACTTCAAAAAGGCCTTGAAGATGGGAATACCCATAGACAAGAGGAGGAAGACCGTCCACGAGTGGAACGTGGAGGCTTTGAAGAAGTGGCTATCCCAAAAGGGTGAGGGATGAGGAGGAAACTGTTCTTCCTAACCTTAATATTATGGGTAATAGGCGTGATAAGCCTCCTTTACCTCTATTGGTCGCTCTGGGCATCGGTGGTCCGTTGAGGCTCGCGCTCGCGATAACGGGGGCCTCGGGGCTCCCGATAGCGTTCGAGTTGCTCGACTCCTTGAAGGAGTTTGAGGTTGACGTGGTGGTGACTCCGGGGGCGATCGAGGTAGCTAAGCTGGAGCCTTGCACCTTGGAAGACGAAGGTTGCGACCTAATAAAAGAGCTTGCAAAGAGGAAGGTTAGGATACACACGAACATGAGGTCTCCTTTGGCTTCCAGCTCTCGCGCTCCCGAGGGGGCGGTCTGCGTGCCTTGCTCTATGAAGACCCTCGCTTCCGTCGCCTACGGGATAGGGGATACTCTAGCTTCCAGGCTATTATTGAATATGTTGAGGCTTAGGAGGAAAGTAGTGGTGGTCCCTCGGGAGACCCCCGTGGGGATCATCGAGCTTGAGGCAATGAAGAGGGTCGCCGAAGCGGGAGCGGTGGTGGTGCTGCCGGTTCTGGCGTTCTACAACAAGCCCAAGAGCTTGAAGGACGCGGTCAAGTTCGTGGCGGGCAAGGTGTTGGACGCTTTGGGCGTGGAAAACGAGCTCTACCGACGCTACTTAGCTGGGGAGCTGGATGACGGGCATGCCGCCGATTAACACTTCCCTCTTTCTAGTGAGCAGCACTCCTCCTGCCCCCCTGTTTTCAACCATCTCCATCAAGAGGTTCTCCAAGTTGTTGGAGAGTCTCCCCATCTCGTTTTCTTCTTTATCCATAATAATTACGTCTTTGAATATTTCCGCAACTTCTAAGCCGGAGAGGCTCACTGGGGGCCTCTCCTCGGTCCCGACGAAGTAGTCCTTGAACTCTTGCAGAGATACCTTCAATTTTGGTCTAATCTTGTTTTCTATGATTGTGTCCAAATAGTTCAACAGCCTTTCGGCCTCTATGTATTCGTACAGTATCCCGTGACTGGCCATTATGCTCAGCGCTTGTCCGCTGATCTGGGAGGCCAAGTCCTTCTTTTCGCCCTTAACTAAACTCATTAAGTACTCTGAAATGCCTAAGAAGAGGGATATGTCCTTGGGGGCTGTCGGGGGAACTGAGATGGTTATGTTGAAGGGGTCCATTATAGTCCACGAATTAACGTAGAGCCTGTTGTAGTTGCTGAGGATGAGGAGGGAAGCGTTAGCGCCCGAGCGGGTGGGCACGATGAAGACTATTTCGTCTATGCCCAAACCCCTCACAACCTTCTCAAATATCTCTGGGAAGTAGATACTCCCTCCGAACGCGTATAACAAGACGTACAAATTGCTACAACCTTCGTTCTTTAGCTCTAAGAGGGCCTTGGTTAGCTTGGTTGGGACGTAAACTGTGTCGAGCGAGGCGCTGTTGGTAGGGGAAGTGATCAGGGCCATTACACAAGCCCCAGGGTCCTTTGACCTTAGGGAGTCCTCAAGCTCCCTCAGCGCGAGCTTGTGGGGCTCGCCGCCTACGAACATTATAGCTCCCCCGTACACGGAAAAGCGAAGGTTATAACGAGGGGCGCGCCTTGCTCGGCTTAGAGTTGGAAGCGCTCGTGGTAGAGCCAAAGCCTATGGAAAGGGAACGCTGGTTGCAGCTCCTCGAGGAAGTGGACGGAGAAGAGGTCACAGACCCCTGCACGGGTCAAGTAATAGGGAAGAGAACGAAGGAGTTCACAATAAAGACCGATACCACGAGCGCCATAATAGAGGTCAGCGTGGAACCCGGACCAAAAGCTGTCGATAAGGCGTTCCAAGCCCTAGAGCTCTTGGGCGTGAAGCCCTACGCCCGCGCATACTACCCGCCGCCGGGGCGCCGGTGGTACCTCAAGAACGCCACGCCCAGAGGGCACTACAGGCTGCTCCACTGGTACGGCTACGCCCACTGGGAGATAGCTACCATGGCCTCTAGCCAAGTATGGTTAGACGTTAACAAGGAAGAGCTACCGAAGGTTTTGGATGCAATAAACAAGGCCTCTCCTTGGCTATTGAAGAAGTACTCAAACTCGCCCTTCGCCGGCTGGAGGGAGTACCGGGTTAGGGCTTGGCAGCTCTTCTCGAAGCGCTCTTGGGCTAGCGCACCGTACCCTTGGGCGCCCAGGCCCTTCTCGGGCTGGACGGACGTGCTCCGAGACATGACCTCTGGAGTTCCCCAAGAGGCCGAGCCTTGCTTGGACTTGAGCCTCAACGGGTGGGAGGAGTTGGCTACGAACTTCGCGGAGGGGAGGGTGTCGGCGAGAAGGGCCGACATGGCCCTCGCCGAGGCCTCGCCCAGAGGGGTTCTGGAGGGGATGCAAAGGTGGCTCTTCCGCCCGGCCATAGCTAGGTGGAGGGCCAAGCCCTCCCCCAACCCCGAGGCCCTCAAAGGGGTTTTGGGAGGAAACCCCGAGCCCTTCCTAGAAAGCTTGGAGAAGGTAATGGTTGAAGTTAGGCTGTTGCCCTACTTGCCCAAGGATAGGTTGGAAGAGGCAGTGGAGGACTTGCTCAAGCTAGCGAGGGCAGAGCCTCCGCGCGTCGACTGGGCAGAGCTGAGGGAGGCCTACGTGAGGGCCGCGAGGGGCGAGCGGTTGCCCGAGTGGGCCGAGTGGCCGGAGGAGGTCTGACGGGGGTTCTCCTCGTCACCCCTCAGTCATAACGGGCTCCCCCTTCATCCCCTCCACCTCGCGCCCGTTCACGAGTAATAACGTGAGGACCCCCGCCGCGCCCAACGCCGCCGCGGCCGGGAAGGTTAGGCCTCCCCCTAGGCCGGAGGCCTCCAGCCACTTGTAGAGGCTCGCCCCCACCAAGGGGCCTACTATCATTCCTAAGTTGAAATAGGCTTGTTGCATTCCGAACACTTTAGCCGTAAGTTCTCTGGGCACCAAGTCGCTCACTAAGCTCCTTATCAACGGGATCACTACGGTCATTGTAAAGTTTTGTATAGTCAGTATTACTAACAATATCGTGTAGCTCTTTGTGAAACCTATTGTTGCCAATGCTATCTTGTTTAAAAGGCCGAAACCTATAGCTACCTTCAATTTTTCTGAGAAGTTGAATTGATCCATTTTCTTCATCAGCGGAGAGGCGAAGGCCATCCCTAAGAGCCCGCTGAGCGCTACCAGCGAAGAGAGTTTTATGGGTACGGAAGTTACGTACTGCATAATGTATATTATCAATACGCTCATAAATATTCCAGCAGAGAAACCGTTTGCAAACGCGTTTAAGAAGAATACATAAAGCGCCGACTTTATCCTTGCTTGTAACTCCTTTACCTTCATTTTGGTTTTATAATTCACATCGGGTAAATTGACGACCAGAAAGAGCCCTGCTAACGCTCCCAAGGGGAGGAGCGCGAAGGGGGTCCTCACTGCCAATTCCAATGGCATGGAAGAGGAGCCTTGGAGAATCGCCCCTCCCAAGGCAGGGCCGAGGATCATGCCGACATTGAATGCCATGACGTATAGCATGAGCGCCCTAGTTTTTCTCTTTCCGGCGAACTCCACTATCATGGACTCTGCCACGGGCCACACCATGGCCGAGGCCACCCCTTGAAGAGCCCTGGACACTAGCACCTCCAAATAGTTATCAGTAACCATTAACCATATCCCACTTGTCAAGTACAATATCAAACCTACTACAATGGACCTCTTCATTCCTATCCTTTCAGCTATATAGCCGGAGAGGAACGCGATTACTACCCTAGTCCCCATGAACGCCGACGTTAACACTCCGAACTCAAGGGCGACCTTACTAGCTTTGAGTAACTCTGCGTTAAGCGTCTTCAGTTCGCCTTTCAAGTACATCAAGAAATAGGGCAAGGCAACGTTGGACGCTGAGAACGTTATCGAAATTATCGCGGAAAGCGCGACTAGCTTGGCCCACAACTCCCCTTACCTAGACCCCGCCGGCAGAGGGCCCTTATTGTGCGAACAAAAATAACGCCCGCGAGGCCTCTCTTGGGCTAAAGCGTGAAGAAGGTTACCGTAAGAGATATTTTGAAAAAGTACAAAAAGGGCGAAAAGATAGTTATGGTGACTGCCTACGATTACCCCTTCGCGAGGTTGGTAGACGAGGCGGGAGTGGACGCGATCCTGGTGGGAGACTCGCTGGGTATGGTAGTCCTCGGCTACCCCTCGACAAACCAGGTCACCATGAGGGACATGGTCCACCACGTGGCGGCAGTCGCGAGGGCGAAGCCCAGAGCGCTGATAGTCGGCGACATGCCATTTGGAAGCTACGAGGCCTCCAGAGAAGAGGCGGTGAGGAACGCTGTAGAGCTTGTGAGGGCTGGGGCGGAAGCGGTAAAGCTCGAGGGCGGAAGGGAGGTCGCGGACAAAGTTGAGGCGATCGTGAAGGCCGGGATACCGGTTATGGGTCACTTGGGCTTGACTCCTCAGAAGAGGCACGCTCTGGGGGGCTACCGCCTGAGGGGTAAGACGGAGGAGGAGGCCGCGGAGCTCTTAGAGGACGCTAAGGCGTTAAAAGAGGCCGGCGCTTTCTCTATAGTGCTTGAGTTCGTAAAGTCCGAAGTAGCTAAAAAAATTACAGAGGAGGTCGGTATACCTACAATATGCATAGGCGCGGGCCCGTGGTGCTCGGGCCAAGTCCTAGTGATTCACGACTTGTTGGGACTAGCTCCCTTCAGCCCACCCTTCGCCAAGAAGTACTTCGACTGTAGCAAGGCCATAGTTGAAGCCGTAAAGAAGTTTGCAGAGGAGGTCAGGTCGGGGGAGTTCCCCGGAGAGGGGTACTACTGGTAGATTCCTAAGCCTCCACTTGATAACTCCCCTTAGGAGAGGGCTATCGGTCACGAATTATGCCGTCCAACATACCCCTGAAGAGGGTCAGCACCTACGAATGGATGATAGAGAAGGGAGTAAAGCCGTGCATGCGGGTGCCGGCTATAATATTCGCCGATGAGTACTTGTTGGAAAAGATGAAGAGCGACAGGACGCTGGACCAAGCCGCAAACGTCGCGTGCCTTCCGGGAATACAGAGAGCCTCCTACGTGATGCCCGACGGTCACCAAGGTTACGGCTTCCCTATAGGCGGTGTGGCCGCCACGGACCCGGAAGAGGGGGGCGTGATATCCCCGGGAGGGGTCGGATACGACATAAACTGTGGAGTTAGGCTCATAAGGACTAACTTGGACGAAAAGGACGTAAGGCCAAAGTTAAGGGATTTGGTCTACACGCTCTTCCGCAACGTGCCCTCCGGGCTGGGAAGCACCGGAAAGGTTAGGCTGAGCGTAAGCGAGCTGGACAAGGTACTGGAGGAAGGCGTCTACTGGGCCGTGGAGAGAGGCTACGGATGGAGCGAGGACCCGGAGCACATAGAGGAACACGGTAGGATGAAATATGCTGACGCCAGCAAGGTTAGCATGAGGGCAAAGCAGAGGGGAGCCCCCCAGCTAGGCACCCTGGGCAGCGGAAACCACTTCCTTGAAGTACAAGTAGTAGATAAGATATACGACGAGAGGGTTGCTAAGGCTATGGGTATAACGCACGAAGGACAGGTAATGGTAATGGTCCACACCGGCTCTAGGGGCCTCGGTCACCAAGTGGCAAGCGATTACTTGATAAAGATGGAGAGGGCCATGAAGAAGTATGGAATAGTAGTTCCCGACAGGGAGCTGGCGTCCGTGCCGTTCAACAGTCCGGAGGCGCAAGACTACTTCAAGGCGATGAGCGCGGCGGCGAACTACGCTTGGACCAACCGCCAGCTCATAACCCACTGGACCCGCGAAAGCTTTAAGGAGGTCTTCAAGACCGACCCCGAAAACCTAGACATGCACATAGTCTACGATGTGGCTCACAATATAGCTAAGATAGAGGAGCACGACGTCGACGGCAAGAGGAGAAAGCTAGTGGTCCACCGCAAAGGCGCCACCAGAGCCTTCCCTCCCGGGCACCCGGAGCTGCCCCAAGATTACCAGAGCATCGGGCAACCGGTGCTTATACCCGGCTCCATGGGCACGGCGAGCTACGTGTTGGTGGGAGTTCCCACCGGTGCGAGGGTCTGGTATAGTACTTGCCACGGCGCCGGGAGGTGGTTGAGTAGGGCGGCCGCCGTAAGACAGTACAGACCGAGAGAGGTCATAGAGCAGCTCAGCCGCCAAGGGGTGGTCTTGAAGGCGGCGCAAGCGAGGGTCGTGGCCGAGGAGGCGCCCGGGGCCTACAAGGACGTGGACAAGGTGGTTAGGGTGGTTCACGAAGTCGGCATAAGCAAACTCGTGGCTAGGTTGAAGCCAATAGGAGTGGTCAAGGGTTGATCGCCTCTGCGAGCTTCTTAAAGACGGTTCTCGTCTGCACGGTGCCGAAATACCCAAAATCCCCTTTTACCACTGCTATTACCGGATAGTTTTCGACCTCTTCTGCCAGCGTTACTATCTTGGTCAGCTTGTCCTCGCACTCGAACACCGGGACGCCCTCCCTGTAAACCTCGTACACCCTCATTTTGCTGGCGTGGTCCTTCAAGCGCAAAACGTCGGCAGCGCTCAAGTAGCCCACCGGCCAGTTAGCCGCGTCGACCACTACCACCGCCTCCATTCCTTCTTCGAACATCTTCAACGCGCTGCTCAAGGACTCGCTGAGCTCCACCGCAGCTCTTACGAGCCTTAAATCGCAGAACCTCAGGCTCACCTTATACTTCTTCTTCGATATTGCTAACGAACCGAATATGAATGTGTTTAACGTAACTACCGTTATACTCGAGGAGTACACGTCTAAGTTAATGCCGTTGACCTTGTATTGGCTGGCGAGTAAGGCAGTGTCTATCCCTCCCTTCACGCTAGTCAAGGCTGAATGTCTCCAGCCCCACCCGCTCCACCTCCTAATCATCACTGTCTTCACTAACACAACTAGAAAGTTTGTAATTATTAAAATGGTTAATGTAGGGTAGGATATGCTGGCGAAGTCGACGAGGGCTCCCGAACCAACGAAGAACAGGGGCTCGAACAAACTATGATTGATTGACTTTAACTTTGAAATTAACCAAGGACGTTCTGACAAATACTCGCTGGAGATTATTCCTAATAGCATCGAGACCACGGCGCTGTTGAGGTTAAACGTCTCGGAAGCGTATCCTAAAAACAATACCAAGGATATAATTAAGGATAGTGGGAACTCCTTTGCTAAGAACTTCTCCTCGGCCTCTAATACGTTTTTGAATACCACGCTCCCGTACTTCACTGTCAACGCCAATCCCACAGAGACCACAATTAGGCTGAACATATCTTTCATAGATAATAAGAATATTATTATTATTGCTATTACTTCACTAACGCCGAGTATCACGAGCACTTCCTCGAACTTCTCGAGTTCCACGTGCTTCAATATAGTGTAAGTCCTCAAGGTACTTGGCATTGATAACACTGTCGCTAAGAGGATAGAGCTCTTAAGGTCCAACGAAGTGTTTAACAAAGCGAAAGAGACTGCGAAAGGCACTAAGAAGAATACAATGCCCTTAATTAGAGACTCCTTGTTTGTTTCTTTGATCAACTTGCCCAGCTCTTCTGCCCCCAAGAGGAATGCTGTGAAGTTCAGACCGACCACAAAGAACAAGGGAGCGTAGCGGTACTCTTCCTTCAACTGTACTAATCGCGAGGCGAGGAGGCCCAATGAGAGGGGTCCGAGGAGGGAAGGGAGGCCCAGCTTCAGCGTGACCTCCTCCGCCGCTTTTGCTAAGAGCAAAGTTAATCCTATCATTGAAATTATCACTTCGGTGCCCATCCCTTGGACCTCCGGCCCGCGGCGCGGGGGCGTACAAAAGCGCGAAGTCGGAGGCCCAACTGAATAGGGGCGCTCCCCAAGGAAGTCCCGGTGGTAACTTGAAGGCCGTAATACTCGTGGGCCCCATGGTTGACGAGTACGAGGTAGTGGTCCCCTACGCGCTCTTCAAAGCTTACGGCTTCGAAGTCGACGTGGCCTCCTTCAACGCCGGAGAAGAAATTGTAGGAAAGAGGGGCGTTAAGCTCGAGCTAGTCCCCAACAAGGGCTTCTCGGAGTTGAATTCTGACGAGTACGACGCCGTGATAATAGCCGGCGGCTACGCCCCGGACAAGGTTAGGAGGGATGAAAACGTAAAGAGGTTCGTGAGGGAGATGTTCGAAAAGGGCAAGCTGGTCCTGAGCATATGCCACGGGGGCTGGGTGCTCATAAGCGCCGGCGTGGCCAAGGGGAAGAGAGTAACCGGCAGCAAGGGCATATGGGACGACTTGAGGAACGCTGGGGCTGAGCCCGTGGACGAGCCTTTGGTAATCGACGGTAACGTCGTGAGCGTAAAGACGTGGAGGGAGTTTGACCACCTAATAAGAAACTTCGAAAAGATTTTGAAGATAGTTAAGGGTACCTCCGGCTGAGCTCCGCCAGAGGGTGGCCGTGGGCGTGAAGCAAGAACTCCTTATACCAGCCGAAAGGCGCGCAGAGCGCCCTAAGCTCCTCGCTCAGCCTCTCACAAGCCTTGCGGAACAAGGCCTTAGCCTCGCTGGGAGGGGCGAGATCGTTGGACAAATGCGCATATGGGTAGAGCACCAGGCCGGACGGCTTAACCCTCTGGAACTGGACCTTGACGTCCTCGACGAGCTTGTCCAAGAGTTCCTCCGAGTCGCCCTTTTCTACTGTTAAGAAAACTACTAACGGGTTCTCCGCACACACCTCCTCCTTGGATTTCAAGTCTTCTGCGCTCTTCAGGGCTTTTTTAGTAGGCTTGAAGCAGAATTTCTTCGCGTGTATAAATAGGGCCTTCAAAGGGTTTCCCCACCGAAAGTCGCGATCGGAGGTTTAGACTCCAAATGCGTAGTGAGAATAACCTCCGTCTCGTCGTCCCCTCCGGGGATCGGTCGTCAGGGGAGGCTGGAACTTCGAAGAGAAGCCCTTGCTGGTGTTTTGGGAGACCACTAAGGCGTGCAAGTTAGTCTGTAAGCACTGTAGGGCAGAAGCAATAGAAGAGCCCTTGCCCGACGAGCTTACCCACGAGGAGTCTTTGGCACTAATAGACCAGATAGCCGAGTTCGGCGAGCCCTACCCACACTTAATAATGACCGGTGGTGACGTCTTAATGAGGAAAGACTTCTGGGACTTGGCTAAGTACTCCATCTCGAAGGGCATAAGGACCTTGGTAGCCCCCAGCGTCACCCCTCTCTTGACCGAAGAGAAGATAAAGAAAATGAAGGAAATAGGGATCATAGGGATGAGTCTCTCCTTGGACGGAGCTAGGCCCGAGACCCACGATTCAATTAGGGGAATAAAGGGGATATTTGAAAGGACCGTAGAGTTGATGAACTTCGTAAAGAAAGATGTTGGAATGTTCCTTCAGATAAACACAGCAATAATGAGGGACAACGTTAAGGAGCTCCCTGAGGTATTCAAGCTCGTCTCGGACGCCGGGGCCGACGCTTGGGAAGTTTTCTACCTGATACTAACTGGGAGAGCGTCCAAGGACTTGGACCTAACTAAGGATGAGTATTGGGACGTTTCGAACTTCTTATATGACGCGTCTAAGTACGGGAAGACAACTATAAGGACCACCGAGGGGCCGTTCTTCAGGGTGGTGTACAGGCTTAGGACCGTCTTGGACGAGATGGGCAAGGGGCCGGAGGAGCTGGGCGTGGGCCCGTTGTACTACGAACTCCGGGAGAGGTTGGAGGAGGTCATGGGCCCCGTCCCCCAAGGCCCGCCTAAGCAGAGGAGGGCGCCGTCGGCGTACACTAGGGACGGATACGGAATAATCTTCGTGGCTTACAACGGGGACGTCTACCCTTCGGGCTTCCTCCCGTACAAGGTTGGCAACGTGAGGGAGAAGAGCTTAAAGGAGATCTACCAAAGCAGTGAGGCCCTTAAGAGGATAAGGGACCCAAGCAACTTCAGGCCCCCTTGTGGGACTTGCGAGTTCAACTTCATGTGCGGAGGGTCGAGGGCCAGAGCCTACTCCTACTTCAAGGACCCGTTCGGCCACGACCCGGCTTGTAAGCTCCCTGAGGTCGTGGAGTCCTTGGACCCGAAGGTAGTCGAGGAGGCCCTCCGCCCATTCGGAAGGACGAAAAGCTTTACCAACGTCTGAAGCACGGGCGAACCTTGAAGGTCCTCAAGTTTTCCCGGCTCTACGTAGGCGACGGTACGGTATTGAAGGACGTATACGTAGGTTTCGAGAATAAAGAAATAACTTATGTGGGCAGCGAGAGGCCGGAGGGCGAGCTCCTAGGGGAGTTTCCCGCGGGCACTCCCGCGTTGGTAGACCCGCACTCCCATATAGGGATGGACAGAGCTGGCGAACCGTATTACGAGGAAGAGGCCAACGAAATCATGGACTCGTTACTCCCTTACTTAGAGGCGCAGAACAGCGTCTACATGGACGACAAGGCCTTCGAGGAGAGCGTAGAGTGGGGAGTGCTTTACTCGGCCGTAACTCACGGCTCCGGAAACATAATAGGAGGTAAAATAGCCCTTTTGAGGAACTGGAAGAAGAACGTGAGGGATGCGTTCATCAAGCACGTGGGAGTTAAGGCGGCCTTGGGCTACAACCCCCGGTCCACCACCTCGTGGAGGGGCGCCAGGCCGTCCACCAGGATGGGGGTTATAGCCCTCTTCAAGAGGGCCCTCGACGCCGCCGCTTCGGACCTAGAGGACTTGAGGAGGGGCAAGAAGGAGTGGAAGGACCTAGAGCCGGCGAGCAAGGCGCTGGTCCCCGTGTTGGAGGGGAGGTTGCCGCTCAGAGTTCACGTACACAAGGAGGACGATATAGCCGTGCTCGTCTCGCTGGCCAAATCTTACGGCTTCAAGTACGTCGTGGACCACGCGTGCGACGTGCACACGGAGGACGGGTTCAAGATGATAAAGGAGAGTGGCGCACCCTTGGTCTACGGCCCCGTGGACTCCCACCCGTACAAGGTTGAGCTCAAACATGAGAGCTACAAGAACATAAAACTCTTAATAAAGCACATGCCGAAGGTAACCGCTCTGATGAGCGACCACCCCGTGGTGCTCCAGAGGAACTTAATGATGCAGCTTAGGTATTTCATGATGTATGGTATGCCGTTCGAGGAGGCCATAAAGCTCGTGACCAGCAACGCGGCAAAGATTGTGGGTCTGAACGCCGGTGAAGTGAAGGTGGGGAAGCTAGCGTCCTTGGTGGCGTGGAGCGGCGAGCCCTACGTGCTCGGCAGCGCACCCGAGCTCGTGGTCGCGGAGGGGGAGGTTTTGGAGGTGCGCAAGTGAGACACCTTAACGGTGATGGTGGTGGTGGACCGGCCGGGACTTGAACCCGGGACCTCCCGGTTGCCAACCGGGCGCTCTTCCAGGCTGAGCTACCGGCCCACCTTCGCGCCCAGCTCCGGGCGAGGGTGAAACGGCGTCGCTTATAAGTTTTTCTCGACGAGGGTCCCCGAGTACTTCTTATAGCTCTCCGCGACCGCGCCGGGCTGGACGCTGCTGTTCTTAACGTAGGCGAAACTCTCCACTGTGGCGTTGGGCTCTATAGACGACCTCTTCACCACGGCGTGGGACTCCACGAGGGAGCCGGAGCCCACGAAGACGGGCCCTATCAAGGTCGCCCCGGGCTCCACCGAAGCCCCGGGCTCCACTATCACGGGCCCCCTGAGGTGGACCCCCTCTAGCTCGATCGCAACCTTGCTGTAGCCTGAACTTACGTGTTTAAAGAAAACTTCAAACATTCTCATCACGTCCAGGGGGTCGTCCACGTCGTACCAAACGCCGTCAAACATCTTAACGCTCATTATACCTTTCTTTATTAATTCGTTTAAAGCCTTGGTGAGGTTACCTATTTTCATAATCTCTTTATAGCAGTCCTCGTCCAGGCTCAAGAGCCCTCCGAAGACGTAGCTGCTCTGTGGTCCCCCTATCTTGCCGTGCCTCGAGGATGGCACCGAGGCCACGGCCGCCACGCCGCACGGAGCGTCCAAGATCGTGTAGAAGTCCTCCTCCGCCACTACGTCGCCGTAAGAAATCAAGAGGGGTAGGCCCAACTCTTCGACCGCGTCCCTTATCGCCCCCAAGACCCCCGGGCTCCTCTGGACCACCGTTTCGTAGCCGTCCAAACCCCAACCGGAGGTGAGCAGGGCCACGTCGTAGACCTTCTCTAACGCTCTCAACGGGTATTCTATGACCATCTTTCCCAAGAAGTAGGTCTTAAACCTCTTTACCTTGTTTCCTCCGGCGAGCACTACGGCCTTCAAAGGCCAACTACCTCCTCTACGTACTTCACGGCCCTATCTATCAACTCTCTAGCTTTCCCTAAGTAACTACTCGGATCGCACAGCGCCTCCAGCTCCTCTAAGGTTAAATACTTAGAAAGCGTATGTCCCTCCTTCAAGGCCTTCTTCAAGCTTCCGTGGGCCCTTATGGCGTCCATGACTGCCTTGTGGGCGTCGTTCCTAGCTAGCCCCTTCTCTTTCGTTAGGTAGATCATAACCCTCTCCGCCAAGACCTCACAGCCCGCTTCTTTCAAATGACTCCTTATTGTTTCTTCATTAATTATCAGCTTGTTTAGCAAGGATTTGGTAGACTTGAGCTGTTCGTCCACAGTCAAGAAGGCGTGGGGAACGAGCACCCTCTCGGAGGCCGAGTTCGTTAAGTCCCTCTCGTGCCACAAGGGTACGTTCTCTAACTCCCCCAAGACCAACGACCTCATCACCTTCGCGAGGCCGGATATCTTTTCGGAAGTCACCGGATTGGCCTTCTGAGGCATCGTGCTGGAACCCACTTGGCCCTTGCCCACCCCCTCCACCAGTTCCCTTATCTCCGGCCTGCTGAGCTCCCTTACTTCCAACGCAAACCTGTCCAACACGGAGGAGAGTATCGCCAAGTCGGCTAGGAGTTCAGCGAAACCGTCCCTAGGGGCGACTTGGGTAGTTATGGGGTGCGGGGGGAGCCGGAGTTCCTCAGAGACCAGCCTTTCCACCTCCAATCCCTTCTCCCCCCAAGCCGCCATAGTCCCTACGGCACCGCTCATCTTCAGCCTCACTACCCTCTTCTCGGCTTCCTTTAGCCTCTCGTAGCTCCTAGCCAACTCGTAGGCGTAGTTCGCGAACTTGAAGCCCAGAGTTATGGGAACGGCCCACTGGCCGTGTGTCCTGCCTACCATGGGGAGGTCCGCGTACTCCTTGCTCAACTCCACGAACTTCTTTATTATCTCCTTTAGGTCCGTATATATTTTAGCTAGCGCCTCCCTTATTGTCAGCGCCCAAGCCGTGTCTACGACGTCGTAACTCGTGGCGCCCAAGTGGAGGTACTTGCCGGCCCTCTTAGTCCTCTTCTTGAGAGCCTCTAAGAAGGCCATCACGTCGTGGCCCAGCTCCCTCTCCAGCTCCTCAACCTCTTCGACTGTCAGCTCCTCGGCCGCCCTCAACACCTCCTCCGGGTCGACGTCCTCCGGCACCTCACCGACCTCCTTCAAGGCCTTCAACAACGCGTACTCAACTAACGCCATTTTCCTCAAGCGCTCCTCTTGGGACATTATCCTCCTCATCTCTTCGCTGCCGTACCTCCACTGGAACGGGCAGACCAGCACCTCCGACCGCCGGAGACGGGGCGGCGATGGAGTAATGAAGGCGAGAGGCGAGGACCGGAGGGACGCGCCTTGATGGTAATTTTAACCACCTTCGGAAGCGAGGATGACGCCAGAAGGGCGGCCAAAACCTTGGTAGAGGAGAGGCTTGTCGCGTGCGCTTGGGTTGCCCAAAAGGTGAGGAGTTTCTACGTGTGGGAGGGCAAGCTGGAAGAGGACGAGGAAGTCGTAGTGGTGCTGAAGGCTCCGAAGAAGACCTTCGAGGCGGCGGTGAAGAGGCTGAAAGAGCTCCACCCCTACGAGGTCCCGGAGATAATTGCGTTTGAGGCTAATTACGTCCTCCCGGAGTACTCCAAGTGGGCTGAGGAGGTTTGCGGCTGAGGTTCGACGCCCGCAAGGGGGCCGAGCTGGCAAAGCTCAAGTTGACGGAAGAGGAACTCCAGAAGCTCCAGAGGGACTTGGACGAAATGGCCGAACTTCTCTCGAAACTGTTAGACTTAGAACTAGACGACGTTGAACCAATGTACACGCCCTCGGAAGTCCACAACGCCACCAGGCCGGACGAGCCGGGAGAGACCTTGGGAGACTCCTGGACGTACGCGGTGCCGAGGGTAGAGGAGGAAGGGGGCAAGAAGTTCGTAAAGGCTCCGAGACCATGACAGACATCTTCATAGATATTTTCTTCAAAAAGGTAGAGGAACTCAGACCTCTGAGGGACGAGCCCTCTGAGCCCTTACCGCTTTCCGAGCTGCCAGAGGCGGAGGACGGGAGGGCTGTAGGAGTAGACGGAGGAAGCGGAGGGGCCAGGCTGGGCGGCGCCAACTTCCTCATAGCTAGGGCGGTAGCAGTGGGAGAGGGCTACCTAGACAGAGACATGGAAGTGAGCTCCATACGGTGGGAAAGCTCAGCGGCCTTGGAAGCTACTAGGAGCTCGCTGGAGCTCAAGCTGGCTTTGAGGTCGCCTTACACCACCTTTGTAGACGGTTCCGCTTACACCGAGCTGGTCAAGTGGATTGCCAGGGTGGTAAGGGTAGCGAGGGGAACGGCGAAGCTCTCCGAAATAGTCGCCTTACCGAAGACCTTGGAAGCGCTGTACTACTGGCAAGAGTTGGCGAAGAGAGAGAACGTGACCTTCGTTTCCAAACACCCAATGGTTAAGACGTTCAGAGAGTACATAGAGGTGAAGTCCCACGGGGGAAAGGTATTCGAGAAGTACATCAGAGGAAAACTGACTACGAAGGAGTTGAGAGAATTGATCAAGAAGCCTATAATGCCCGACGTGGAGTCATTAAAGGGGGAAGGGGTCAGCTTCGGCTTAGCCTTGGGCCTCCCGGAGGGGGCGAGGAACCTACTCTTGCCTCGGAGGTGGAAGACTGTATTGGAGATGGCGCTGGAGAACTACAAGCTCTACGTAGGAGAGGAGCCGGACGTGAAGCTGCCAGAGGACTTGTGCTTCTCTCGGGCCCCCGTGGCGTGGTGGGCCGGCTACGGGCGTTGGAAGGTGTTGGTGGAGGAGTTCTCCGGGAGGCCTTTGTGCCTCTCCAAGTACAGGGAGGAGAGGTGGGAGAGGCCCCGGAACTTGGGGACATTAATAGCTGGCTCAGGGAGCACTTACAACGTCTGGCTGGCCTTGGCGCACGGCCTAAGCACCTTGAGGGGGGACCAACTGATGGAGTACATAAAGATTATTGGAGTTAAGCTCGGCGTGGGCGTTGACGAGATAAGGGAAGACCTAATATACTTGATGCGTGGCTAGGCGAGGGGGCTCGGAGTGCTGAACGTTCATCTCCAAGACTACATAGTAGTGGCCAACCCGGGCGACGTGATAAACCCCTACCAGACGCTTGCCACCCAAGGTATCCTCACCCCCCTACAAAACCTAATACAGAACACAATAGCCAACTACACCCCCGAATACATAGTTCCGGCCACAATAATGTACGTTGTAATAGCAATGTTCATATTGGCATTGTTCTTGTATATAGTTACCAGGATAGTCAGCCCGCTGGTGTGAAGGTTGGCCTTGCTCGCAGTTCCGGACTGGCTGTTCGCTTTTTCCGCCTACCTAACGGCCCAAGCGTTCTGGTACAGGGGGGTTACCTCGCTCATATACAACCTGGTTTACGGGATGGGTTACAAGAGCCGTTGTGCTTTCGTGGTCGCGACCCTCACCTTGATTGTAGCAGTATTCAACTCTGCCGCACTATTGGGCCTAACCTCGGGGGCCCCGCTGTCCGAACCGCTGATCCTCTTCCCCCTTCTCGGCTCCTTCCTCCTCGAACTCCCACTCCTTTACCTCTGCTTCCAGTGCTTCGTCGGATAGGATCAAATAGGTCCCGTCCTCGGTGTCCAGCAAGATGGCCTTGTACTGCCCCCTAGGCTTCCCCTCGTAGACGTACGTCTCTTCGGAGATGTCGTACCATTTTAACGAGTTTAAGTTAACTTCTTTTGGATTCTCCTTCAATACGGCGACCCTCTTGAGCTTGGCGGGCCACTTGCTGAGCTCCCCCTTGAGGCCCTTCCCTCCCCCTACCCTCACCTCGAGCTTCCCGCTGGTGACGACGTATTCCACATAAACGTCTTTGAGACCTTTCTCTTCTAACTCTATTAGGTCCTTCATAAGCGCCGCAGTGAGTGCGTCGGTCGAATCCTTTTTCTTCAAATTAACCTCAATTACTTCGCTCTTTTTCAACACCAGCACGGGCAGCTTGACTCCCTCTACCTCGACCTCGCCGACTTCGTAGAGCCTCCTACGCGCCTTCATGGCTTACGTTTCCCGAAAAGTTAAGTCCTCCCCGCTAAAAGTCGCTCGGGCAGCGAGTTGTCATTCGAAGACCTCACGGCTGAGTCGACATTGAAGTTCGTCTCTAAGGCTAAGTCAATAGCCAAAGAGATAAAGGCCAACCTAGGCCTGGGGGAGCCCGACAAGAAGCCCCCCGAGAAGCTGGTGGAACTCCTCCAAGAGGCCTTCCGCCTCAAGCCCAGCTACTCCCCTCCCGCCGGCCTCCCGGAGGCCAGGGAGGCCGTGGCTGAGTGGTTGTCGGGGCGCTACGGCCTCGACATCTCCCCGAAGGAGGTAATGATAACTCCTTCGGGGAAGGCGGCCTTGTTCTTAGCGTTGGGTTACGCGTCCACCCGCTACTCATCCTCTTTGCTCTTCGACCCAACCTACTACAGCTACGAACCCGTGTTAAAGACGTTTGGTGTAAATGTAAGGAAGGTTAAGATGCTTAGGGACGAGAACTCTTACGCCTTCCCGGAAGTGGAGCTCCGGAATGAAGTGGTGGTACTCAACTCGCCCTCCAACCCAACGGGCGCAGTCCTAGGGGAGAGGGCCCTCGAGTACGTGGACGAGGCCCTCCGGGGAGGGGCCTTGATAGTCTCGGACGAAGTTTATGACGTATTTGTGTACGCGAGGAGACACGTCAGCGTATTGGAGCACGAAAGGTGGAGGGACGCAGCAATTTTCATTTATAGCTTTAGCAAGGTGTTGTGTGTGCCGGGCTGGAGACTGGGCGCGGTGGTGGCGAGGGAGGAAATCGTCGAGAGGCTCGCGGCCGCCGCCTCGAACGTCTACGGCTGCGCCTGCAAGTGGGAGCAAGCCGCCTTGGCGGAGTACTTAAAGAACTACAAGAACGACCTCGAACACCATATAAAGAACATGGTCGAGGATTACTCCAAGAGAAGGGAATTCCTCTTGAGGGCCCTCAAGAAGATATCCTCCTTCCCGGGGGTCGGGGAGGGCACGTTCTACGCCTTCCCGGAGTTCCCCAAGGACTCGGAGGAGCTCGCTCTGGAGCTCGCGAGGAGGGGCGTGATAACGGTCCCGGGGACAGTCTTCTCAGAGACCTTCGGCAAGCGGAGCTTGAGGCTGAGCTTCTCGGCCCCATTAGAGGAGTTAAGGCTGGGCCTCCAAGCGATCGAAGAACTTCTCGAGAGCTAAATAGGAGAGGTTAAAGAGGCTCGGTTGTGGGACGGCGGGAGCAGGCCCTTTGTGTGGCATCGCCGGTATAATGTTCAGCGAAGGCAAGAGGGATGTCGGCGAGCAACTTTACGAGATGCTCAAGAGCTTGCAGCACAGGGGGATGGACTCGGCCGGGGTCATAGTTTACGACGACAAGCCCGGCGACTGGCTCGTGCGCGTGGTCGCCGAAGACGGGGAGGAGGCGCTGAGCAAGATAAAGTATAGACTAAACGTAAGCAGGTACGAGAAGCCCAAAAAGCTGAATGACGGGACTTACTTGATTGAGTTCACTGTACCCAAGTCTGTAAAGCTAGAGGAAATAAGGGATGCAATAAGGAAGTTAAAGTACCCCATACTCTCCTTAGGGAAGTACTCGGCCATCTCTAAGGACGTGGGCTTGGTTGATGACGTTAACAGGGTGTTCGGCTTCAAGGACCAGCTCGGCACGCACGGGATAGGGCACGTGAGGTTCTCCACTGAGAGCGCGGTGGACGCGGTCCACGCCCACCCCTTCCAGACCCCCGAGTTCCCAGACATAGCTATAGTTCACAACGGCCAGATAACCAACTACTGGAAGATGAGAGAGCTGTTGGAACTAGAGGGGCACGTCTTCCAGACAAGTAACGACTCTGAATTGATAATACATTACATAGTGAACAAGTTAAGGAAGGGGTACGAGCTTGAGGAAGCCTTGAAGTCAGTTGTAAACGACTTAGACGGCCCGTTCGCCTTCTTGCTTTCGATGCCGGAAGGCATAGGCATGGCCCGGGACAGGCTGGGGTTAAGGCCTTTAGTGGTGGCTGAGGGCGACGGGGTGCTCGCGGCCGCCTCGGAGGAGGTGGCTATTAGGAAAATCTTACCCGAGTCCAAGATATACTACATGAGGCCGGGAGAGGTGAGAGTATGGACGAGGCAGTAATAGACGCTTCCGCACTGACCCCGAGGGAGATAAACAAGAAGCTGAGAGAGTATTCAAAACAATTCAAGAGGATCGTAATCAGGAACCCCAACGCTAAGCACTACATAGCTGCCGGGCTGACGGCGGACGTGGAGGTAGTGGTCGAGGGGAGCGCGGGCTACTTCTTAGGGACCATGATACACGGACCCAAGCTGTTGCTCTTGGGCAACGCCGGCTGGTACGCCGGAGATAACATGACCATGGGGGAGATCGTAATCGAGGGGCACGCGGGCAACGGGGCCGGGCAGTACATGTACGGCGGCACGGTCGTCGTCAAGGGCGACGTGGGCGACCGCTCGGGGGCGCTGATGAAGGGAGGGAGAGTGTTGGTGGCCGGCGACGCCGGCCTGATGACCGGCCTCTACATGATGGGTGGCGAAATGGTCGTCTTGGGGGACATAAGCGACTACGCCGGGGAGATGATAATAAGGGGGAAAATATTCGTAGGGGGTTCCCCGAAGAGCTTGGGCAAGAACGCCAAGATAGAGGAGGCGCCTCCGGAAGAGGTGGAAAGGATAAACGAGCTCTTGAGGAAGTATGGCCTCCCCACAAAGGACAGCTTCTACTTGATCACTCCGAAGAGCTTGAGGCCAGTTTACAAGGCTTCCGGCGGAGTCCCCGCGATGAAGAACTTGGTGCCGAAGTATAGGGTAGAGTTCAAGTACGATATCTGTATAGGCTGCGGCACGTGTGCCATGGTCTGCCCAGAGAGCGTGATTAAGATGAAGGGCTACAAGCCGGTGGCCGCGAGGGAAGCGGACTGTATAGGCTGTTACGCTTGCGTGAACTACTGCCCCACGGACGCAGTCAAGGTGGAGAGGGTCGCGGAGAGCTACACCAATAGGGCCAGGATAGACGCGAGTACGTTTAACTACATAAGGAAGATGGCCTCCTTGGGCCACCCTCCCGTGGTAGGAATGGGGGCGGAGAACAAGTACTTCCCCTCGCTGGACCAGCTCACCTTCATCCCCGGCCAGACCTCCAGGCCGCCCATAGACAGCTACCGTGAGCCTTGCGACACCGAGGTGGTCCTTGGAGACCGCTTCGCCGAGAGGCCCTTGAAGTTGAAGGCCCCAATACTGATAGGGGCGATGAGCTTCGGCTCCGTGAGCAAAGAGGTAAAGGTAGCCTTGGCCAAAGCAGCCGGTAGGCTGGGGATAGCGGCGAACACCGGGGAAGGCGGGATGCTCCCGGAGGAGAGGAAGTACGCCTCCGTCCTCATAGTTCAGTACGCCTCCGGGAGGTTCGGCGTCTCGGCCAGCTACTTGAGGGCCGGGGACGCGGTCGAGATCAAGATAGGCCAAGGAGCAAAGCCGGGTATGGGCGGGCTCTTGTTAGGAGAGAAGGTGACCGAGGACATAGCGAGGATGAGGGGCATACCGGTCGGGGCCGACGCCATAAGCCCGGCAAGACACTTAGACATAGTGGGCCCCGAGGACTTAAAGATGAAGATAGAGCAACTGAGGGAAATAACTGACTGGAAGGTACCAATCATAGTCAAGTACGCGGCGGGCAGGGTGGCGGACGACGTAAAGATAGCTGCCAAGGCCGGGGCTGACATAATAGTGATAGACGGGAAGCCTTCCGGGACCGGGGCCACCCCCTACATAGTGACCGAGCACACGGGCTACGCCACCATGGCTGCCACCGTGGAGGCCCACAGGGCGTTGAAGGAGATAGGCATGAGGGACGAGGTGAGCTTGGTTGTCGGGGGAGGCATCAAGACCGGCGCTGACGCCGCCAAGGTGCTCGCCTTGGGAGCGGACGCAGTCATGGTGGCATCTTCCACCTTAGTTCCTATAGGATGTACCTACTGCGGGACGTGCCACAACGGCAAGTGCCCCTACGGCATAGCCACCCAGAGGCCGGAGCTCAGGAGGAGGATAAACGTGGAGCTCGCGGCTAAAAGAATAGAGAACTACTTGAGGGCCTTCATAGAAGAGATGTGTATGTTCGCCCAGTTGGCAGGCAAGAGTAAGCTAAGCAACTTGGAGAAGGAGGATTTAAGGGCATTAACGTTCGAGGCCTCGTTGCTCACCGGAGTGAGGCTCATGGGCGTGGAGAGGCCTGCCTCCGAGCTCTTGAGGGAGGACAGATAACACTCTTTATTACAGTTGTGGAAATCAACATTAATATAATGGACGTAACGGCGATAACCCTCACATCCTTGAGCTTAGTCAAAGGGCTCATTAAGAACGATGACAACGCCATGGTAGTGTACGTCAGCCCCAAAGAAGCTCCCTTAGCTTCTGGAACGAACTCGGTCACGGTAGCCACTAGGCCGGCCTCGTAGAAGGGGTACACCGGAATGCTCCACGCCAAGAAACACGCCGGCGGGGGAGCGAGCAGGGCCAAGGCGACTACGAACGGGTAAGCGTAGAGTGAAGCGAGGAGCACCCTCTCCGGGCCGAACCTCTCAAGCGCCCTCCCCGCTGCTAACCCTCCAAAGAAGGCCGACGCCCCGGGGCCTACGGCGTAGGACAACACGAAGGTTGCCGGGTCGGCGAGCTCGTAGAACCTCCACGCGGTCAGCGCGTAGGAGAGGTACTCTGCGCCCATGAAGGCCGCCAGAGGGGGGATGAGCTTCTTGAGCTTGGGGACTGCCGCCAGGAAGTCGGTCCTTCCCGGGACGTCCGGGACGGCGGCTATGACCGCCAAGGCGCCCGCGGAGAAGGAGGCGAGCGCGACGTAGGGGCCCCGGAGGTAGGGCACCAGCGCCACCCCGGCCCCCCAGCCCAAGGAGAGCGTCCCCACGGAGGCGCCCAGCTCCTCCGGCCCCGCCTCGTTGGCGGCCAACAGAGCTACCACGAAGGCCGAGTAGAAGAAGCTCAAAGTTAGGAAAACCGAAAGTGGGTCGAGGCCTAAGGCGCTCAAGGGGCCCGCCAGCGGAGCCACGAGACTCGCCTTCCTCATGCCCTTCTTGTCGGCCAGCCACCCGAAGAGCGTCGCAGAGGCGGCAGAAGCGAGCTCCGCGACTGCCACCGCGCTGGCCTCCTCCACGCCGCCGCTCACCCTGGCGGCGGTGGTGTAGTAGCCGTAGCCCAAGGAGAGCAAGGCTATTCCCAAGAGGAGGAGCTTTTTCCTCAAACCCTCTTGCACCTCTCCACCTCGACCCTCTTCAACTTTTTCACCAATTGCTCCAACACGTTGTAAGCTTTCTTAGAGACCAACATCCTTAGAGTCCTCCCGTCCTTAAGCTTTAATATGAATAGGACGCTGTTCTCGTACTCCCTCCCCAACCCCTTCCGTGTATGCTCTTCCACCCTCCAGCACTTTACGTCCTCGAGGCCCACTTCGAGTATCGTTTTCTTTAAACCTTCCCTCTTCGTCCTCTCCTTCTCAATCTTATACAAGAAGAGGTCCAACGACTTGGAAAGTCCCCTCCGGGACCTCCCCAGCCCTTTGGAAGCGAGCCTCTCCAGCCTAAGGGTACCGCGGTCGTAAATTAGGTCGCAGTGAATTACTTCCTTTCCCTCCAGCAAGGCGACGCTGTATATCTCTATCACGCGCGCCCCTCCCGGGAGCGGTCGCCCAAAATCTTTCAACGCCTCGTCGCCGCCCGCCGGGGTTCTGCTTTGTACGCACTTCCCAACACAGACGCCGAAAAGGTGAGAGCCGAGGGGCTGGAAGTACTGAAGTTGGACGCCGACCCGGTCAGCAAGAGGGAGAACTACATAAAGTCCTACTTAATAGTGGGACCCGACTCGAGGGTTCTGGTGGAGACCGGTCCCAGAAGAGCCTTAGAGGTACTTAAAGACTCGTTGCGCTCGAAGGGGTTCTCATTAAAAGAGTTGGACGCCGTGTTCCTCACGCACATCCACTTGGACCACGCCGGAGCCTTAGGAGATGTCTTGAGAGAGTGCAACTGTAAGGCCTACGTCCACCCCAAGGGGCTAAAGCACTTAGTAAACCCGAGCCGCCTCAACGAGGCGGCGGCCGAAGCGCTAGGGGAGGAAGTCTTTGAGGCCTACGGCCCGGCCTCCCCGGCGGAGGAGGGCCGACTCGTGGCGACAGCGGAAGGGACCTTGAGGGTCGGCGAGGTCGAGGCGACGGTGGTGTTCACCCCCGGCCACGCGCCCCACCACCAAGCCTTCCTCGTCAACGGAGTCCTCTTCCCCGGCGACGCTTTGGGAGAGGTCACCACTTGGAAGGGCGCCTACACCCCGACCACTCCTCACAGGACCATAATAAACATGACAATAGACTCCATAAATAAGTTGATAGAGTTGGAGCCCCGGGCTGCGGCCTACACTCACAGAGGCTTCGTGGTAGGGAAGGACAACGTGTTGACCCAAATGACGGGCGAGGTGGAGCAGTTGAGGACGTGGCTGCACACTATAATGGTTAGGAGGGGCGAGTGCGGGGAGGACGTGTGGTGTTACTTGAAGTACTTGAAGGTCGCCGACCCCTTGTTGGAAACTCTGGAGGACGAGCTAGAGAAGAGCAGCTTGTTGAAGAACTCGGTAAGGATGAGCATTAATGGAATATACAAGTACGTGGTTAGAGTATCTTGACGTAGTCGAACAGCCCCACCTTCAATTTCACCCTAACTTTCAGCTTCCTCATAGTCCGCTCCTTAACAACTTTAGCTATCTCCTCGGATACCTTATACCCGCTGAACAGCCCAACCTTGGCGTCCGGGGACTTCTCGGCTAGAACTATCACGTCAACCATTTCGTTAGCCATATCAAGCAAGACTATATAGTCCTTCAAGACCAGGCCTACGGACGTGGTAACGGCTCTTATCATCTCGTCGAGCACTATGTCGGCGATCATGAATATTACCTTCCCTTCCATACTTATTGCCAATATTATGGGGTGAGGATACTTCTCCTCTCTCAGCACTTTCATAACGTACTGCCACAACATTTTTGCTGCTCCGTGTATGGATATCGAGATGACCTTCTTTTTCTCCAATCTAAACTTGAACATCCAGAGTCCGGTGTCCTCGTCCTTTTCCTTCACAAAGTCAATTATGTCGAATGGCGTGTTCTTTGAAATTTCCGACAAGTTCCACTTTATCTTTTCAAATACTTCATCTATCAGTTCCTTCTTGGTCTCCTCTGATTTCTTCGGCTGGCCCGATTCCTCTTTAGCGACCTTAATAGACAAAATCTTGGACAGTTTTTCAGCCTTTATCAAGACCAAGTACAAGGCGTCTCGGTCCACCTCGTCTACGTTTTCCTTGCTCAATATGACCATGACCGGTTCGTCTTCTTCCAGGGGGATCACCCGGACCTCGTCGACTAGCTTCAGCAGCTCCGTGAGCTCCAACCCCCTAACTATTCCGAACAAGTGCTTCAACTCAATCACCTCGGCACGCTCGTGTCTCCTCATCCCAGGGCGGTTAGTTCGGAAGCCCTCCTCATAGCGACCCTCCTGGAGCGGTGAAGGTTTTTCCTGATTATGAACTCTAGCGCGCGAGCCTTAGAGCCCCTCGGGGGCTTGGTCGCCACGGGCTCGGGCTTGAAGGGACACCGCGTCGCGCTCCCCGCGAGCGCCAAGGGGTGTTCGACGTCCAAGTCCTCCTTGTCCGACCCGAACAGAGGCCTTAGGACCCTCACGCCCTCCGACACGAACGCCGCGTTGTAGAGGGTCTGGGAGGCCACTTGCCCCAGAGAGTCCCCCATTATCGGGACTCCGTGTTGGGAGGCCCTCAACACCATCCCCCTCTTACACGCTAAACACAGGTACTTTTCCATGCCGTACTTCGCGAGCTCGGCCTTCACCGCCCTCAGGAACGGCCTGTGGTCGTAGAGCACAACCTCCGGGTCGAGTGCGCTCAAGGCTCTCAGTGCGAGCAGCGTCTGTCGGAAGTTTACTATAAAGTGAGCTACTCTTTTGGGTTTCAGAAGTTGTAAGAGGTAAAAACTGTCGATGCCGCCAGAAAACAATAAAATTCCTTCGTCGGCGTCAGCCCCCCGAGTGTACCTCATGGCGATCCCCCAAGAGCTTATACAGAAGACTGTCGAGGCGATAAGGGGTTTGGCCAAGGAAGCCGTTAAGAAGAAAAACAAAGATATTATAAAGATTATGCACGTCTGCGGCACCCACGAGCACACGGTCACCCACAACGGCCTGAGGTTCTTGATGCCTCCGGAAGTGGAGATCGTGGCCGGCCCCGGGTGTCCCGTCTGCGTGACCCCCGCGGCGGCAGTGGACGCGCTCATAGACCTCTCGCTGAGCGGGGTCAGGGTCTACGCCTACGGGGACGTGTACAAGCTCCCGGGAACTAAGGGCTCCTTGGCGGTCGCCAAGGCGAGGGGAGGTGACGTCAAGGTCGTTTACGGTTTCTTGGACGCAATCAAGGACGCTAGGGAGTACGGTAAGGAGGCGGTGTTCTTCGGGGTGGGATTCGAGACCACCGTGGTCACCGTGGCCGGTCCCATATACGACGGCAGAGTGCCCGAGAACTTGAAGGTCCTTTCGGCCTACTTGCTCACGGCGCCCGGCCTTAAGAGGGCTATAGAGGCTCACGAGGCCGTCGGTATACCGTTGGACGGCATAATAGCTCCCGGTCACGTGTCGAGCATCATAGGCGCCGACGCGTGGAAGTACTTGCCCGAGGAGTTCGGCTTCCCGACCGTGGTGGCAGGGTTCGAGGCCTATGATTACTTGCTCGCCGTGGCGGAGATACTGAGGCAAATAGTTAAGGGAGAAGCCAAGCTAGTGAACGAGTACTCTAGGGTGGTGAAGCCGGAGGGGAACGTGGTCGCTTGGAAGAAGGTGATGGAGGTTTTCGACGTTGTAGACGCCTACTGGAGAGGGATAGGGGTTTTGCCGAAGAGCGGGCTGGTCTTCAAGGAGAAGTACAAGAACTACGACGCCGCTGTCGAATACGGCATCAAGATCGAGCCGACGGAGAGGGAGCTCCCGCCCGGCTGCAAGTGTGCCGAGATAAACCTGGGAATAGCAAAGCCCACGGACTGCCCTTACTTTAAGACGCGCTGCACTCCCACCACTCCCATAGGGCCTTGCATGGTAAGCGACGAGGGGACTTGCTCCATATGGGCCAGGTTCGGAGGAGGGGGGCTGGTGGAGGAGCTGGCAAAGCTGGCCGGAATAGAGTAACCCTCCGACTGGCCTTTCGCTCCTCACCTCTCGGCCGCGGAACTGCTCTTCATCGGGGCTCTTTGGGCAAGGCGTACACCTTCCCCTTGTACTCTATTATGTAAACTTCTTCCCCCCTCGCTAAGTCCGGGGGCCCCTCAGCGTCTACCACCTCGCCGCCGACGTTTACCCTCAGGGGTTCTTCGCTCTCGACCGTACCAACCTTCAAATATAACTCGTCCAAGTACTTTATCTTCCCGCTCTTCCTCAGCTGCCACCACTCGTCTGTAGGGAGCTTGAGCTCCTTGTTGCTGTGCAACAAGTACAAGAAGAACTTGCCTCTGCTGAACCCCTCGAATATCGCCGGCTCGCCGAAGAAGAGTAGCCCCTCGCCGCCCCTCACCCTCGGTAGCCTAACGCTTATGGTTAGCCTGGTCCTCACCTTCCCGTCCCTCCTCATACCGACCACGCTGTAGCTCTCTATTACTTTAGCCCCCATGTTGAATCTCATGAGCTGGGCAGCTCTCTTAGCTATCTCTTTATTTACTAACAAAACGTCCAAGCCGTTCTTCTGGTCGACCAGCTCCACCACGTCCTCCCCGCTCCCCACCTTGGCGAAGAGCTCTCCAGCCGCCCTTAGCTCCTCTGGCGTTACCTTCCCCGACTCGGAGCGTATCTGCAAGACTGCGCCGTAGTCCTTCCCGCTCTTCATCAAACACTTAGGGCACGGCCTCTTCTCGACCTCCAGCGGGACGCTCGACGTCTGTACGACTTTAGCCCCTTTAACCGTCACTTCTACCGTCACTTCGGCGAAGTACCTCCCTCCCCTCCTCTTGACCACCTCCGCCGAGAGGAGCTCCGCCCTCTCGGCGGGGGGAAGGGGCCTCAGGCCCTCCTCAATCGCCCTCAAGGCTAACATCCTCAAGGTCTCTTCCACGTCGCCAGTGCCCTTGACCCAAGAGTTTTCAACCAAGTAGGAAGAGCAGATCGGACAGACGACGAGCTTCCTCTTGTTCTTAACTTCGAAGAGGGGCTTCTCCTCGACCATGCACTTTAAGCACAAACCGTCCACTATGGGGTTGTCCGGACTCTCCAATGTCCCGCACTTGACGCAGAACCTCCTACGCTTCCTTCCCATTCCTGCGCCCGTCCGGCCTTCCCCTCGTTCGTCCTTTATAAGGAAGGCACGTCAGCCACTCCTCATCAGAGGGCTTGAAGGCGTAGGCTAGCACCAACGAACTCAAACTCAAGGGTAGAGGCTTGCACAGCTTTATTTCCTTGACATTGTAGTTTTTATTCAGAACCAGTCCCCTCCTCGTGAGGAAGGCCGCGGGGCCCCCCAAGGCCCTCACGCGCCCGTAGTCCGGGACGACGGACTTGCTGACGTAGTTGCAAGTCACCAACGGCTCGTCGGAGTCGTTGATTAGGACGTGGGCCATCCCCTCCGGCACCTTAACCACGTCGCCCTCCCTCAGTTCAACTAAGTATACATTGTTGAGGTCGTAGAACAAGAACTTCCCCCTCCCCCTGAGGACGCAGTAGACCTCCGGCCAAGGTCTCCCCCAAGGGCTTTCCGGGTGGAAGTGACCGTGAGTCCGGTAGAACTCCCCGTCGGGGAGGAGGCCCGAGTACAAGACCGTGACGTCGACCCTCAAGTCGTACTGGTGGGCAGGCTCCACGTCTCTGAACACCTTGTAGACGACTTCCTCCCCGTCCACGGGGTAGAGGGTCACCCCGTTGAGGTCTTTCACCCTCTTCACTTGGGCAGCTCTCATGCCTAGCTGCGTACTCGCGAAGTCGTCTGCGAGGGCCTCCAAGGTCCGTCCCCTGGGCCTTCAAATCCGCGTCTTAAGCGCCTTAACCTGGGGCCCGGGGGTGGAGGCTTCGGAGAAGTTCAAGGCTTACTTAGAGCTGGTGAGGGCTCATAACATCTTGGGCACGGTCTTAGGCGTGGTCGCCGGCGCCGCGCTCCTAGGGCGGTTGGACGTCGCCGTCGCCTTGGCCTCCGCCAGCGCCGCTGCTGTGGCCGCTGGGGGCTACGCGATAAACGACTACTTCGACGTGGAGATAGATGAGGTGAACAAGCCGGAGAGGCCCATACCGAGCGGGAGGGTGGGGGCCGAAGAGGCCAAGAAGCTCGCGCTGGCGTTGCTGGCCTCGGGCGCCCTCTTGGGCTTCGCGGTAGGCCCCATAACCGGGGCCTACGCGGCCTTCAATGCCGTTTTGATGTACTACTATTCCAAGTCGCTCAAGAAGACCGGCTTGCCGGGGAACTTGGCAGTCTCGTTCTCCACCTCCTCCACTCTCTTCTACGGCTCCTTGGCGGTCGCCGAGCGGGCCGGCGAGGTTGGCGAAGTAGTGAACACAATTCCTATAATATTCATGGTATTCTTATTGACCTTGGCTAGAGAGATAGTTAAGGGGGTTGAGGACTACGTAGGGGACAAAGAGGGCGGCGTGAGGACGCTCGCGGTGGTCAAAGGGCCTAGGTTCGCCCTCCGCGCCGCGCTGGCGCTCACGTGCGCCTCCTTGGCTCTGGCCTACCTCGCCGCGCCCCTTCTGTCCTTGGGTTACGCCTTCCTAGCCTCTACCACGCTAGGGGCGCTGCTCTCCCTAGCGTCGGTGGCCAAGTGCTTGCGTTCGGAGGACTTGGTGAGGTGCGCCGCCGGACCCAGGAGGGCGATGAAGGTCGCAATGTTCTTGGGCTTAATGGGGATCTTGGTCGACAGGCTAGTTCAACCCGTTTTTTATCCTCACGTGCTTCACGCGCGGGGAGAAGAGGGTTGACTAAGGAAGTCATCGTTGTGAGGGACAAACCCGTAAGCGAATACGTCTTAAACGCAGTGGTAGCGTTCAACAGCGGCGTAGACGAGGTAGAAATAGTAGGTAGAGGACGTTACATATCGAAGGCGGTAGTTGTGTTCAACCGCTTGAGGGAGAGGCTAGAGGAGACTTTGAAGGTTATTAATGTAGAAATAGGGAGCGAGGAGGGCAGGAGGGTGAGGCCCGTAGCATACATCAAGATTCGAGTGACGCAAGGGCTCTGAAGGTCCTCAGGGTGCCGCTCACGGCCTCCCAGAAGTTGGTCCTGGCCAACTCCATGGCCTCCTCAAGCTTCCGCGTGTACTCCGCCTCCGCGAGCTCCGGGAAGGCCCGCTCAACGTACTCAACCACAGAGACTCCCTTCTTAGTGCTAACCACGTAGTTGTTCGGTGTGATCACAATGTAACCGTGTCTCCTTAAGTTTTCTACAGTCTTCGCGTACGTGCTCGGCCTCCCCACTCCGCGCTCCTTCATCCACCTTATCACCTCAAAAACCTTGGGCAGTTGCACCAGAGACGACCTCCTCACTTCCGAGGATACCACCTTTACTTCCTTCTCTAGTTTCACGCTCTTTGTCTTAACGCTCCACACGGCCGTCCAGCCGGGTTCCAAGACCTCAGCGACCCACCAGCTCTCGACGGTCATGCCCGCGACTTCGTACACCACCTTAACCTTCTTCACCTTAGCCTCCTTCATCTGGCTGGCCATAAACCTCCTGAATATCATGTCGTAAAGTCTGATCGCTTCGAAACCCATGCCGTTGAGGGCGAAGTCCAGCTTGAGTTCCTCCGCGCTGAGGGGCTTGGTAGGCCTGATCGCCTCGTGAGCCCCTCCCTCGCCCCACCTCCTCGGGACGAAGAGGCCCTCGAACTTGGAGGTTATCCACTCCCTCGCCACCGCCATGCCGGCGT
>NZ_JBWNMZ010000007.1:0-36957 GCF_056435145.1 Ignicoccus sp. | reverse complement strand
CCATGAAAAGATATAAGGGGGTTAAGAAATGAGAATAGTAATGGTACGGTTTCGAATATAGCGTGTTCCCACGGGCTCAATGAGGAAAATGGAAATGAGGAGTGAGAAAAAGTTGATTATTTGTAATACCCAAAGGATTGAGACAACATACTATATGTTGAATAGAAAGTATTGAAGCAGCTTGTAATTACATCTTGTTGAAAATAAAGAAAATCGTCAAAGGCAGATCCGAGAGCCTCGACGTTCCTTGGATGTCTTCGTTTTCTTTCTATAAAACTTGAGAAGGTCTGGCTGCAACGGTGTATAAGTTAAATTCTCCCGAACGGCCGCTTTTGGGAAAGGGAGTTGAGGATCATTGTGGTAACCTTAGCCCTCGCCCTAGGGGTCATGGGGGCCCAATGTTTCCGAGCGCACTCTAACGTTACCTACCTAACCAGCGACTTGGTCACAAAGATATACCCGAAACTCAAGCCAGGAACATACGTAAATCACGTATACGTGGATGATTACAAGAGGGCCTTGGGCAACTACACCGGCTGGTTGCCAGCAGTAGTAACTGAAGTTTCCGGAAAACAGGTCGAGGAGTGCAAGAGGTTCGGGAAAGTACTAAAGGGGTGCGACGGCTCCACTTATTGCTTATACCCAGCGCCCCAAGCACCCCTCTACGTCTATGCAGGAAACTACACCGAGCTTCTGATAAAACTTAACGTTACCAGGGGTTTGGGCGACCCACAAGCTAAAGTCTGGATAGTGGAGCTCTTGGACCCCCTCTGCCCTTATTGTGCTTTGTTCTACAAGAACGGAGGAGCTAGCTTGATAGAGGAGTTGGTGAAAGAAGGCAAAGTATATCTAATACCTATAGTTGTAGCCTTCCACGTAAACGCCCCCGGCTACGAGGAGAGCTTGCGCTTGGCTTACCAACAAAACGAGCTAGGCAAGGAGGGAGCGACGGAAGAGTTCTTTGAATTAGAGCACAAGATAGCTCAGAACTTCGAGAAGTTGTATAGAAACCAACTCAAGCTCTCCAACACCACCGCGAACGAGCGCGAGCTGAGGGAGGCTAACGAAAGGACCTTGGAGCTCGCTCAAAGGCTATTCCCCTACGTGGCCACGCCGGGCAACGTTTTCGTGAACAGGACGAGCGGCGAGGCCGTTGCCACCCTAGGCGCCTTGAGCGAGAGGGGAGTGAAAGTAGTACTGGAGCTCTTAAAGAAATAATCCATCACTTGTGTTTTGTGACTATGAAAGAGGTGGTGGTCCTCACCACCCCCGGTATTTTCAGTATTTTCTCCCTCAACGTCTTAGCTATATCGCTGTAGTTCTCCCCTTCCATCATTATTACAAAGTCGTAATCACCGGTAACCTCATATATTGATTTTACCTCCTTCATATCTTTCAACTTCTTCGGTATCTCAGTAACCGCCTGGGGCTCGACGACCATGAATACCAAAGCCTCTACCAAGCGCCTCTCCCGCCCTTCCGTCGGAGGGGGGCGTAATTAGGAGTCGTCCTTACGGTTAAGATCTTCTTCCCTTGTGCGGAAACGACGCCGCCGAGAAGCCGACGAGCACTCCCATCAAGTTCGCTGTCAAGTCCATCCACTCGTAGGTCCTCCACGGGACAAAGGCCTGAGAGAGCTCCGAGAGGCTTGCGAAAACCGTCAAGGCCGCGAGGCCGTCCCAACCGAGCGCGAGAGAGGGCTCCCTCAAGCAAGAAAGAAGAGGAGGAAGTGTCTGGTCGAGGCGCCGGGGTCGAGGGACCAAGGGTCGGTTGCCCTCTCGGCGAAGCTCAGTCGTGAGGGGGCATCAAAATGAGGTCGTAGGTTAGGAGGATTGTGTAGATGGTCCAGATGGTCTTCACAACATCTTTAAAGCCTCTTCCACCGGAGTCCTCGGAGCTGCCGGAATTACCTTCATACCTAAGGTCTCCACCCATCTCGAGGCGCCGTGGCTCTGTGGCTCCGGGGCTATTACTACCTGAACCCCCTTACTGACCAAAAACTCTGCTAAGAGCCTCCCCTTTCCCCTCTCGGCGGTAACGAAAGGGTTTCTCAGCCTCTCCACCTCCTTCCCGTCTTCGAACAAGCAAATGAACGGGGCCATGCCGAAGTGGTGGGCCACCCAACACTTGTCCTTGTAGCACTCACAGAGGACTGCTACCCTCAAGTCCCCTCTCCCTTGGTGGGGGCGACGCAAAGGTCTATTATGTGTCAGTCTTGCGGTCGCTCTCCTAAAGAAGCCATCGTTTTGGGAGACGTTGGCCTCACAGCCTCCTGAAGATAGCTCCCTTCAAGGTCTCCAGCCCGAGGCTTACCTCTTCTACCCTCAAGGCCTCGTAACCCCGGAGGTCGAACTTGGGCGTTAAGGAGCTCCATACCAAGACCAAGTATCCTCCTTTCTTCACCTTCAAGTTCTCTATTATTTCCTTCCCCCACCTCCAGCACGTAGCGGGATCGTCGTCGCACGGCAAGTAGGGCAAGTTCGCCACGACCGCGTCCGCAGGTCTAGACAAGCAGGAGGTAGAGTTGCACAGCACGGCCTCGAAGGAACAGAGCTTGCACGCCTTCGCCGCACAGCGGTTTATGTCTATCCCTATTGCGAAGTCTACCTTCCGCGCGAGCGCGTTCATAAGCGCGCACGAGCCCGTCCCGACGTCGACCCCGAGGCCCCCGACCTCCGGTAAGCCCTCTACTAGCCTCCAAGCAAGCCAAGTGTCCTCGGCGGGGGCGTAGACCTCGTCGTCCCAACAGAAGCAGGGGTCTTTATTACATACCAAGTCGCACACGCGCGCCCCGGAGAGGATTTTTCTGACCTTCCCTTTGCGCTTTGAGGGTAGCACGCAGTGGAGGCGAAGTACGACCCACTCAAGGTCGAGGAGGAAGTCTTCAAGTTCTGGAAAGAGAACAAAATATACGAGAAGGTTAAGGAGTTGAGCAAGAAGAGGGGCAAGGTCAAGCTCTTCCGCTTCTTAGAGGGGCCGCCGACCGCCAACGGCTTCATGCACGTGGGTCATATGAGAGGGAGGACCTACAAGGACATAACGTTGAGGTTTTGGAGGATGAGGGGGTACTGGGTCTGGGACCAAGCGGGGTGGGACACCCAAGGGCTCCCAGTCGAGCTCGAGGTGGAAAAGAAGCACGGGTTCAAAAGTAAGAAGGACATACTCAAGTACGGAGTCGAGAAGTTCGTCAAGGAATGCCAAGAGCTGGTGGACTACTACATCTCCCACTGGAGGGCCGACAGCGAGAGGATGGGCCTCTGGCTGGACTACGAGAAGGCCTACGAGACCCGCCACCCTAAGTATTTGGATGCGACCTGGAGCTACTTGAAGAAGATGTTCGACCAAGGGAGGATATACAAGGGTTTGAGGGTGGTAGCGGTCTGCCCGCGCTGCGAGACCGCGCTCTCCTCCCACGAGGTGGCATTGGGCTACAAGACCGTCAAAGACCCGAGCTTTTACTTCAAACTCCCCTTAAAGGACGAGGAGGACGCTTACCTCATCGCTTGGACCACTACTCCCTGGACCATAATAGCCAACGAGGCCGCCGCCGTACACCCCCACGAAACCTACGTGAAAATAGAGGTTGAGACAAACGGAAAGAAGGAAAAGTGGATACTTGCAGAGAAGAGATTGGAGCCTTTCGCAAAGGAGGTGGGCTTGAAGGAGTACCGAGTTGTCGAGAGGTTCAAGGGAGAAGAGTTGATAGGGAAGGAGTACGTCCACCCGTTACTGGAAGAGGTGCCGGCTCACAGAGAGCACTCCAGGCCCCACCACACCGTGGTGGAGGGCGCCATCATAAGGAGGAAGGTAACAGTAGACGGGAGCGAAATAGAGGAGAAACAGATATTCGTTTCAATGGATTCGGGCACCGGAATAGTCCACATGGCCCCTGCCCACGGCGCGGAGGACTTCGAGGCTTGCAAGCGGGTCGAGATAAGGGTGTTCAGGCCGATAAGGAAGGACGGCCACTTCACCGAAGAGGCCGGCAAGTACGCAGGAATGTGGTTCAAAGACGCAGAAAAAGAGGTAATTAAGGACTTAAAGGAAAAGGGCCTCGCAGTCCACGTCGGCACGGTCGAACACGAGTACCCGCACTGTTGGAGGTGTGACACCCCGCTGATGTACTACGCCGACGAACAGTGGTTCATAAAGGTAGAAGATTTGAGAGAGAAGTTAGTTAACGAGAACGACAAGGTAACTTGGTATCCCAAGTGGGCTTACGACAGGATGAGCGACTGGCTCCAGAACGCGAAGGACTGGACCATAAGCAGAGAGAGGTTCTGGGGCACTCCTCTGCCTATATGGACCTGCGCCTCGTGCGGCTACCGCGTCGCCGTTTCCAGCTTGGACGAGTTAAAGAAAATGGCTATCAACCCGGAGGCCGTTGTAGACCACCACAGACCTTGGGTGGACGAAGTTAAGCTGAGGTGTCCCAAGTGCGGGGGCACGATGGTGAGGGAGCCCTACGTGGTGGACGTCTGGCTGGACTCCGGGGTGGCCCACACCGCCTCGCTCAAACAGATAGGTGCGGAGGACTACTGGGACTTGTTCTACCCGTACGACTGGATAACTGAGGCCCTCGACCAGACTAGGGGTTGGTTCTACACCCTATTGGTGACCGGAGTCACGTGGCACGGGAGGGCCCCCTACAAAAATGTGTTGACCCAAGGCCACATACTAGATAAGTACGGAAAGAAGATGAGCAAGAGTAAGGGTAACGTAGTCTGGGCTAAGGACGTGTTCAAGACTTACGGGGCGGACCCGGTGAGGTTCTTCTTCGCGATAAAGAGCGCGCCTTGGGACTCGGTCCGCTTCGATCCGGATGACATAAAGCTAGCCAAGAGGACGTTGGACATACTTTGGAACTCAGTCAAGTTCGCTAAAAATTACATGGAACTCGACAAGTGGAATTTGGAGAAGCTGGAGGAGGGTCTCAAGCGCTTAGAGCCCGAGGACAGCTGGGTCCTCTGGAAGCTGAACGAGTACTCGAAGAGAATCGCCGAGAGCTTGGAGCGGTCCGCGATCCACCGGGCGGCCCAAACCCTTCAAGAGTTTGTGGTAGAGGTGTTGAGCCACAAGTACATAACCCTTGTGAGGCCCAGAGTCTGGGAGGAGGAGGAGACCTCCTCCAAGCTCGCCGCTTACAGCGCGCTCTTCCTAGCGTTGGACGCTGCGATAAGGATGAGCGCCCCCTTCGTCCCCTTCTTGGCGGAGTACTTGTACCAGCGCTTCCAGAGGGCCCTGGGGTTCGAGGAGGAGAGCGTGCACATGCTCTCATGGCCGGAGGAGAACACCTTGTACGACCCGGAGGAGGCAAAGGCAGTGGATGAGCTCTTGGAGGCCGCCGAGAAAGTGCTGGCGCTCAGGACGGAGAGGGGGATAAAGAGGAGGTGGCCCCTCCCGGAGGCCTACGTGATTGTAAAGAGTAGAGAAGAAAAGGCTGAAAGGGCAAAGGTCAGGAGAGGAGATAAAGAAGTCGAAGAGGTTATGTATAAACCTGCATTGAGTAAGGTAACAGTCGAGAGAGCCGCCAAAGTCCTCGGTACTTACGCCAACATATTGAGGGTCGAAGTGTCAGAGGAGGTCCCGAGAGGAGACTTCGATATCATAGAGACCGAGAACCTAAAGGTTTACATTAAGGTGAAGCTGGACGAGAGGACTAAGGCCTTGGGTTTGACGAGAGAAGTAATAAGGAGGATACAGACCATGAGGAAAGAGGAGGACTTACCTTTGGACTACGTGTTGAAGAAGGTAATAGTGTTCAGTGATAACAAAGAGGTACTGAAAGCCGTGGAGGAGTTCAAGGACTACGTAGCTAAAGAGGTAAGGGCAAAAGAGGTGATAACCTCCGAGGAACCCGTAGAGGGCAAGGAGTGGAAATTAGAAGGCTCTAAGGTTGTGATAGCTCTGGTGAAGTGAACGTGTGCTGGGGTGCCCTCTTGCTCTTAGTAGCTCTGACCTTCGGGGAGGCAACGTATTTCTTCCTCTCCGTGGCCACGGGCAACTGGGGAGGCGCGGCGCTCTCCTTGTTAGCCTACGCCCTCTTAGTAGCGACAATAAAGGCGCTCGGGGCCGCTATGGCCCGGGGAGGGTTCTGTTGAACTGCGACCTCGAGGAGCTCCAAAAGTTCGTGGACGAAGAGTACTTCCTCAAAGATTTCAACAGGGGGGTGGAAGCGACCGCCCTCTGGTTCCTCGAGGAGGTCGGAGAGCTCGCGGAGGCGATAATCAAGGGAGAAGGACTGGAGGAGGAGTTCGCGGACGTGCTCGCCTGGCTCATCTCTTTAGCTAACCTGCTCGACGTGAACCTCTGCGAAGCCTTCAAGAGAAAGTATTTAGAGAGAAGGCGGAGAGGAGCCCCTCCTTGATCTTTTCCGACTTCCTCTTGGTGACCTCCTTGAATATTTCATAAGCGAGCTCCGCGGCCCGCCTCAAGACCTCTTTCCCCCCGAGGCCGCAGAGGGCCCGGTCGGTGTAGAAGAGGCCCGCTTGGGCCCCGTCGTAAAAACGGACGATCTCGAATATGAAACAAACCTCAAAAAGCTCGCCGGACTTGATGACTGCGAGAACCCCTCCAAGGCCGTACCTCTCGTCCCTCACGGCGAAGGGTTTGCACAGTCTCTCCCCCTTCGAGTTCATAGCCTCGAAGAGCCGAGAGCACTGTTCCTCCACTATCATACCATCCTAATAAACCCCTATTGGGGATAATGAAAGCTGGTGGGAAGCGATGGGGTCCCACGGTAGCCTTACCAAGGCCGGGAAGGTCAGGAGCCAGACCCCCAAGATACCCCCCAAGAACCCCAACAGGAAGAACAGGCCCCCTAGGGTTAGGAACAGGAGAGAGTTCTTGAGGCTTCAGAAGAAGCTCCTCGCCCAGGCGGCCTAACCCCTCAGTTTTTTCGCCTCCTTCCCTCCCAGAGCGTAAAGGGCTGAGGAGACCAGCCCCAACGCTGCCACCGCGAAGAGCGAGGCGGGCCCCAAGGCCTTGTACAGCGAGGCCCCGAGCAAGGGGCCGAGGGCGTTGCCCAAGCTGAATGCAGTCTGTCTGTTCCCGAAGTGCTCCACCCTCCCCGAAACGCTCCCTTGTGCGGCCTTAGAGGCGGAGACCGAAAGCACGGAAGCGACTCTGCTCAAGGTAAGCAGCGCCAAGAGCGTCCACAAGTCCGACACGAAGGGTACGGCCGCCAAGGCCGACACTTGGACCAATTTGAAGAGCGAGGAAGCGTACAGCTTGTGGGCAGTACCCAAGTAATCTAATTTGGAAGCGAAGGTATAGCTCAATGTCATTGAGATCAGCCCGGGAAGGCCCCACGCGGCCGAATAGTGGACCGGGACCGCGCTGACGTACTGCATCACGTACGCCGACAGAGCCGGCCCCCTCGAACCCAAAGAGAGGCCGTTTATGAAAGCCGTTAAGTATAGTATCTTTAACACCACGTTCGACTTCTCCCTCTCTCTCCTCCTCGTCCCCGTGGGGACCAGGGCTGAGGCCGCTGCCGCCGCGGGCAACGCAGCTATCAGCGGTAAGGAAGGGACTACCATTACGGCGCCGGCGAAGAGAGAGCCACCCGAGAAGCCCAGGTTCTGCGCCACCGTCAGCCGCACCATCCCCTTGACCCCCCTTTTGGCGGCGCTCCGCTCCAGGGCCGGGAAGGCGAGGCCCGAGCCGAGGCCTTGTAGGGCCCTCCCAAGCAAGAGCGAAGGGACTGAGGGGAGCGCCATGAGGCCCAAGCCCAGGGCCGCCAGCAGTGCCCCCAACTTAGGGCTCCCCTCCGAAGCCCTAGAGCTCCCCAGAGCCCTGGAGAGCATGAACGCTGTATTTATAGTTCCGAGTTCTATTACTATTCTATCAGCTGGCACTCTCTTGCCCAACGTTATACCCTTGGCTTGGAGGAGCAAGTAGGGCAGCGCGACGAACGCCGAGGCCGCCGCGAAGGCTAGGAGGAACGCTGCTACCTCTTCCCTCATCTCTCCCCTTGCGGGTCTCGGAGGTAAGAGGCCTTATCGAGCTGCCGCCAGCGGGTTGACGGGCTGCGTTTGGGCTTGATGAGGGTACGGGGGTATCACTATGGGAAGCACGAACACTATGCTCAACGACAGAGCCATTACTATCAGAGCGTAGAAGAGCCCCGCCGCTACGGTGCCCTTGACTATCTTTCCCGTAGCTATGCCAGCTGTTAGAGAGAGGCTTAAGCCCATGTAGAAGACGTAGCCGAGGACTTCCAGCGGGTCGACGGGCTTCAGCTCGTTCTTTCCGAGCTTTTTGTTGACTTCCATTGAAGAGGCGTACATCTGGACAGCTAAGTAGTAGAGTATAGCAGCCGTGGCAACGAATATGAGAACGCTGAAGAGGATTATGAAGCCTTGGTTCTTTAACGTTTTCTCCCTTTCCAGTTCGAACTCTCTTATCCTCCTCGCTAGTTCAGAAGCCTTGTCCAAGACCTCCATCGCCCTTCCGCCGCTCTCGTAGGCTTCTTCTATGAAGTAGAAGTATTTTCTCGTCTCCTTTGGCAACTCCCTTATAACTAGCTTTATTGCGTCTAGTAGGTCGAGGCCCAAGAGGTATATCATGGAGGCTATTCTCCTTACGTACGGGGAGAGGGCGCCGTAGTCTCTGTCCGCTATCTCCACGAACGCAGCGTTTACCCTTACTCCGCTCCTGACGGTGACCGCTAAATCTTGTAACATTAACGGCGTATTAGTGATGATGCTTTCAACCCTTCTCATGAACTTGTAATAGCTTATTGCTGGTCCTGCTATTATTAACATCAAGCTTATCCCTATGGCTTTCAAGGTCTCCGGCCTGTAGGGCAAGTATATCCTCGGCAACGCCTCAAAGGTCTTGTCACCCGGGGGCTGGTAGAGCAAAATCCCCACGAATATACCCAACACGGGCAAAATAATCGAAATTACTATTTCATCCTTTGAGAGCTTCAAGGTCCTACCACCCCCTTACCTTGTTCAACGTTCCATCTACCATCAATACAGCGAATATTGAGAGGAGCGGTATTCCTATGAAGGCCATGAGTCCCGCAATCAAGCCAGGGGGTACCGGGAGGCTGAGGCCGAAGTTCTGGGCCGCCGAACCCATGGTGCTAAGCACTACTGCGAACGATAGCCCCAGTATTGGCATGACAGCTGCCCCAGTGACGTACATTTCGCTCATTATTTCGAGAGCTCCCATCACTTCCTTCATTTTGGCCTCCATGGATGCCATTGAAGTTTCGAAGCCTACGTCCGCGAAGTTCTCCAGCCCCGTGCCGGACTCTATTACGTTCGCTAAACCCCTTAGGAAGTTCGAGAAGTCCCTATGTGGGGTCATGTCGGCAACTTCTTTCAACACCTCAACTATGTCCTCGCCCAGTATGAAAACTCTCTTTACCACCTCACCGAGCTCCGGCTCTGCTCCCAAGCTCTCACTCTTCTCGTAGAGCTTCCTCAGCGCCTCGGAGTACGTCGTACCCGAGACGCCCAAGGCGGCCAAGTAAGCGTAAAGCACAACTAAGCTCTTCTCGAGCTGAGGAGCCCTGGACGAGAACATCATTATTGGGATGAGATAGAATAACATGAACAATATAGCATAACTCAATATAAATGAGAGAAATGAGAAAGCAAAGACCATAGGAATGGGTAAGTAAAGAGCGTAGAAGGTTATAAAGAAGGTGAATACAGCTATCACCGGAGCGATGAAGAGAGGGAGGAGTACCATCGTAGCTACGTATACTGGGTAGGACACCTTGAGCGCGGAGCCTATTATGTACTTCTCTAAGTTCTTAAACGACTTCTCCAAAGTTTTCTCTATTCCGAGTTCCTTAGCTATTCTATACATAATATAGAATATTTGGCTGGGGGCCTCTAACTCCTTCTTCTTTTTTCTTTCATACTTGGCAAGTATTTCTTCCAACACGACCTTGGTGCTCATATTGGGAGCACCTCCAGCTCCTCCACCAGCCCCGACACCCTCAGCTCCGAGGCTACTTGAGTGTAGACCGCGTTGGGGTTCCTCCTGTACTTCCTCGTTATGTCCATTACATCTTTTACCGATGTCTTCTCCCTCCATACCATCCACTTTATGACTATTGCTCTTCTCTTCATCTCGTTGTACAGCTGATGGTAGTTCATTAGCATCTTCTGGGCGGCGTCCTCTATCAAGTACAAGTGCTGAGCTTCCTTCCACGTATCCGTCTCGTAGTCCCACTTAAACGCAGTACTCATGACCAAGTCTCCCCTCTCGTCCAACGTGACTATCTCCCTTACCTCCAAGGCCCTCCTCACTATCTTACCTCCGTACTTTACCCTGGCCATGTGAATGAACACCTTTACTGACGGTATCAAACCCTTAGGCACGTCCATAGGTTTTGTGATGAGTCTCTTTATCGCAGCATCTATGGTTTCTCCGTGGACGGTCCCTAGGCCGCCGTGTCCCACCGAGACCGCTTGGAAGAACGTGAACGCCTCCTCGCCTCGTATCTCGCCTACGATGATGAACTCAGGCCTCTGCCTCAATGCAGACTTCAACAAGTCGTACAAAGTTATGTTGGCCACGCCGGGCTCGTTAGAGGGCCTGGTTACCATAGCTACCCAGTTCTCGTGGGGAAGCCTTATCTCCGGGGTGTCCTCCGCGGTGACTATCTTGCTTTCCGGAGGTATCATCATTGCGATTGCGTTAAGCATTGTAGTCTTTCCCGAAGCCATAGCCCCCACAACCAAAGCTGAGTTGATCGAGTCCACGAGGATCCACAAGTAAGCGGCTATCTCGGGGGAGATGGTCCCTAGCCTGACGAGTTCGGGCAAGGTGAACGGGTTCTCGCGGAACTTCCTTATCGTGAATGAAGGCCCTCGATAGGTGACTATTGGGTGGGTTGCGTGGAGCCTGTACTTCCAAGGGGGTATGGCGCCGTCCAGTATGGGCTGAGCATAGCTCAGCTCCTTGCCGGACCTCACGGCGAGCTTCCTAACGTACCTAACTAGCTCTTCCTCGTCTATCCAGACGACGTTGCTTCTGAGCCACTCGTACTTCTGGTGCCACACGTATATGGGTAAGTTCGTGCCGTCACAGAAGATGTCCTCTATGGCCGGATCGTTGATTATGACGTCCATCGGACCGTAGCCTACGGTGTCCCTAACTACGTAGTAGGTTATCTTCTCTACGCTTAAAGCCGGCAGCTTGAGGCCGTAGTCCCTTGCCATCCTTCTGACCGTCTGTGCTATGAGTCTCCCAGCTTCCAAGGGATTCTTGACAGTTTCCCTCAATATGTCGGCCCTAGTGTGGAACTCTTGGTAGAGCAAGGACTTGAGCTTCAACAGTCCCGCTAGCTCCCTTCTAGTTAGGACAGGCTCTATTGTGTGGTACCTCATCCTGTCTTCCTCATCTATGTAAACCAAGACGTAGCTGTAAGGGGGCCTAACGGAGTAGAAGTCTATGAGCCTTTCCGGCGGTATGAGGCTTCTGAACACCCTTGCGCCGCCTTCCGTCACGGCCGCCGTCCCGCTTCCCTCCCTCCTTACCCTCTCCAACACGTCGGTCGCAGGCTTCTTCGACCTTATCCTCTCCGCGAGCTCCGCTAGGTTCCTCTGGACGCTCTCTATAACTTCAGCCAGAGTAGGCATTACTCCCCTGTCCAAGGGTTTCCACTAACTCTCCCTTTAAGTATAGCTAGTAGCGCAGTCAAGGAAGCTAAGGCGAACGTTACGCTGGCAACGGAGAAGACCGTTTGGGGGCTAGAGCTGTAAACGGAACCGGCCCAAAGGGAAGCGATGCCGGTGAATATCTGAGTCACGGAGTTGTAGAGGCCGACCATAAACCCACACGACCTCTTGCAGGAAGAGGCGACCATAGAGTCTTGGGCCACCGAGCTGGCGCCCACCGCACCAGTCACCAGAGAGAATCCCAAGCTGGAGACGAGGGGGCTCTCGGACATTATTAATAAGGAGCCGAGGGAGCCCAGAGCGTCGAAGGCGAGGGCGACCTCCTCGGGAGGCCCTCGGCCGGCCAACCTGGGGGAAACTATGGCGGCTGCCGCGGAGGGGGCGTAAGCTATCATGACGCCCACTGGACTCAAGCCGAACTGCTCCTTTATGAAGACCGGGAAGAAGGGAGTCACCGCCCCGGAGGAGAAGGCCACTAGAGAGCCTATCGCCGTTGCCAAAGCCCACCTCCAAGACCATTCGAACTCGACTGCGGTTTCCTTCGGCTTCGTCTCTGGCAATTCCTTGGCTAAGCGAAACGCGTAGATTGATGCTAGAAAATATATAAGGAAGCTGAGCCTAAATCCCAGCAGTCCGAAATAGTTTATCAACACTAAAGGTACTGCAGAGCCCAACGTGCCGCCCAAGGCTAAGCTGCTGCTCAACTTGCCGTAGGCCTCCGGGGTGGGGGACACGTCCGCAACAATCACTATTGCGGAAGTAATAGCAACCATAGCCCCCGTGCCGCACATAGCACCTCCCAACGCCACTATGTCCGCGTTAGGAGCTAAGGCCATCGTCAACAAACCGAGAGAGTAAATTACTATCCCGAAGAGGAACGTGTCCCTCCTCCCGAACACGTCCGTGGCCACGCCACCCAATAGCCTGAGCACGGCGAAGGTAAGCGGCCCCACGCTCGCCGCGATTCCTATCAGCTGGCTGCTGCCGTGCATCTCTTGGATGTATAGTGGCAACAAAATGAGTAAGGTAGCCCCGGGAAGCGCGAGTACCAGCGCCAGGCGGTGTAACGCCTCGAGTACTTCCAACTCCTCCCCTCCGACGGGCCCGGGGGTTGGAAGGTCTTTACTGCCTTCCCGAAACACCCTCGGTGGTGGGTCACGAGTACTGTCATTCGCTTCGTGAGGGGGAGGTGGATACTAGACTCCAGAGGCAACCCCACCGTTGAGGTCGACGTCTACACGGAAAGCGGGTTCGGCAGGGCGGCCGCGCCGGCCGGGGCCTCGAAGGGGAGCAAGGAAGCCTTGGAGCTGAGGGACGGCGGGAGCGCCTTCATGGGGAAAGGGGTACTAAGGGCTGTGAAGAACGTAAACGAAGTAATAGGACCTTCCTTAGTGGGTATGGATTCATTGGATCAGAAGGAGATCGATGTAAAAATGATAGAGTTGGACGGAACCGAGAACAAGTCGAAATTGGGCGCGAACGCCATAGTCGCGACCAGTATGGCGGTAGCCAAAGCGGCTGCCGACAGCTTGTCCGTTCCCCTCTACTATCACTTAGGCGGTGCGCTGGCCCAGACGCTGCCCACCCCCCTTCTCAACGTGATAAACGGCGGCGTCCACGCGGGGAACCAATTGGCCATACAGGAATTCATGATAGTTCCGTGGGACTTCTCTTCGTTCTCCGAAGCGCTCCAAGCCGCTTCTGAGGTTTACCACTACTTGAAGAGCTACTTGAAGGACAAGTACGGCAAGGGAGCCATCAACGTCGGCGACGAGGGGGGCTTCGCGCCCCCGATGAGGGAGACGAGAGAGGCATTAGACGCCTTAGTTAGCGCGATAAGGAAGGCGGGTTACGAGGGGAGGGTCGCCCTTGCCCTGGACGCCGCCGCCACGCACTTCTATAACCATGAGAAGGGAGTGTACGAGATAGACGGAAAGGAGCTGGACAGGGAAGGGCTTCTGGGGTTCTACGAGGAACTGATAAATGACTACCCCATCGTCAGTATAGAAGATCCCCTTCAAGAGGAAGACTGGGAGGGGTTTAAAGAAGCCGTCAAGAGGCTTAAGGTAAGGATAGTGGGGGACGACTTGCTGGTCACGAACCCCAAGCTGGTGAAAAAGGCAATAGAAGAAGGGGCCGCTAACGCCGTGTTAGTAAAGGTCAACCAAGTAGGGACCGTAACTGAGGCTTACGAAGTAATAGATATGGCTAAGAGGGCCTCGTGGGCGGTCATAGTGAGCCACCGCTCGGGCGAAACGGAGGACACGTTCATCTCCCACTTCGCCGTGGGCGCCGGCGCCCCGGCAATCAAGGCCGGAGCGCCCGCCAGGGGCGAAAGGACCGCCAAGTACAACGAGTTGTTGAGAATAGAGGAAGAGATCGGGCAACCGAAGTTCGCAAGGGACGCCTACTTCAAGATCTGAGTCGCGCGGACCCCTCTCGACTAATAAAGCTCTTTTTTACCCGAATAGGGCACGGGTGGGTTGAATGGCCACTGAGGACAAGAGGCCGACGTCGGTGGCAGAGCTTCCCGGCGTAGGGCCTTCTACAGCAGCCAAGCTAATAGACGCGGGCTACGGCACGATAGAGGCGCTGGCAGTCGCCACGCCGGAGGAGCTCGTAGCCATAGGAATACCGCTAACCACTGCCCAAAAGATCATCAGAGCCGCGAGGCAGATGCTCGACATTAGGTTCAGAACGGCAAAGGAGGTCAAGTTAGAAAGGATGAACTTAAGGAAGATCACTACAGGCTCAAAGAACTTGGACGACTTGTTGGGAGGCGGGATAGAAACAAAAACCATAACTGAGTTCTTCGGAGAGTTCGGAAGTGGTAAGAGTCAGCTCTGCCACCAAGCCAGCGTCAACGTTCAGCTGCCCCTAGAACAGGGCGGGTTGAGCGAGGGCGACAAGGTCGCGAAGGCGGTGTACGTAGACACGGAAGGCACGTTCAGGTGGGAGAGGATAGAACAGATGGCCAAGTGCCTAGGCTTGGACCCTGACCAAGTTATGGATAACATATACTACATTAGAGCTGTTAACAGCGACCACCAGATGGCTATAGTTGAAGAGCTATTCAACTTAGTACCGAAGGAAAACGTAAAATTAATAGTTGTAGACTCGGTAACTAGCCACTTCAGGGCCGAGTACCCCGGCCGGGAGAACTTAGCGGTTAGGCAACAGAAGCTCAACAAACACTTACACCAGCTGGGCAAGTTGGCCGAAGTGTACAACACTGCTGTAATAATTACCAACCAAGTCATGGCAAGGCCAGACGTGTTCTACGGCGACCCCACCCAAGCGGTGGGCGGCCACGTGCTTTACCACGCCCCGGGAGTTAGGGTACAGCTGAAGAAGGCCAGAGGAAATAAAAGAATAGCAAGAGTTGTGGACGCCCCTCACTTGCCGGAGGCCGAGGCAGTGTTCGCAATAACCGACTGTGGAATACGGGATCCAGAAGATTAAGCCCTTTTATTTATTAAAACGAACTATTGAGGAACGAAAGTCGCTTCGGAGCGGACTTCCTCCTCGGCCCGCTCAAGGACGGCAGAGCCGGGATCCCGAGGACCGGCACTAGGGAGTTACGAGTAAGCAGCAGCCCCGGCCGCCTCTGGCGAAGAGCAGCGACGCCGTTTGGAACTACTCCCGCTAGGTCGGCCTTTATCTGTATTACGTAAACCTTCGCGCCGGTCGATGGAGCCGCTACGCCCGTCGTCGCCTTAGGTAACGTTTCTCTCCTCATGGGGATGGTCATATGAGTTCTTATAAACGAACTTGGTGACGTAACTCTCCGACGATCTGAGGAGCGACAAGGGTGCTGTGCCCCACTCGGTCGCTTAACTTGGTAGCAGCGTAGGTGCCATCATCTTTACACGTCCCCCTGGGAAAACAATCTATAAGGCTCGTCAGCGCGACCCCGTCCTTGAAGTCTATAGCGCTCCTCACGGGTTCGGGCAAGTTCCTCGCTACCCCGGTACCTGCGATCACTGTACCTAACACCTTACTTAGACTTAAAGCTGATTAGGGTGACGTTCATGTACTCTCCGTCCAACTGCCGCTCCGCCCCCTCAGTCCTGGAGGGTTGGACAGAGCAAGGCAACGCAGCTTTTATTTCTACAGCGCTCGGGATCCTCGATTCAATGTGGTGATACGTATAACCTTTGGCCTACAGTTATATTCGGTTTCCATAGTCTTTAAATTATTTATCAGCAATTTGTTAAGGACCATGTGAAACGTGTAGCCATCCATGACGATGCTCGCGTCAGATAACATAGTTGTTAAGTCGACCAACTTGCCGGCGGCGAGCTACAACTACTATTAGTGGCACTGTCGTTACCATTCTCTTTATCATTATTACCGTAAGCGAGGTACGTATCTCTCAACGCATGACTCTCCGCGCACTAATAATAAACTTTCCGAGGAAGGCCTCTGGGACGAGAGCGTGGTTGATGAGGTAATCCGCGCTCTACGGGCGTTAGGCGGAAGGGCCTCTTCCTCCGACCTCTTAGAGGCGTTGGCCTCCAAGTTCGGGGCCGCAAAGGCTAGAGCCTTGATAGCGGAGGCCGTTAGGAGAGGAGTTATCAAGAAGGAACCCTGTTACGACTGCGAAAAAGAGGTCTTCGTTCTTCAGAACCCAAATATCTGATAGTGTAAGAGCTCTTCTTCTAACCTCTCCAGCCTCTTTATAATGACCATTACCTCGTGGTCCGGCACTCCGAAGACTTGAGCGGCGGTCATGATCGTGTCCTTCCACTCCTCGACCCTCTCTAAGAATGAGTTCATTATCTCAAACACGACACCCTCTTCGGCCAGGCTCACGGAGCGTTCCCCAGTCCCTAATAGGTGGGCTTCAGGGCCTTTGTGCGAATGGCCCAGTAGCTTTCTAAAAAGACCCAAATATCACCGTTACTGCTTTGGCTGTTAGAATAGAAATTAGGATCGAGATGACAATAGAGAGGACAACAAGCCTCCAGCTCTCCAATTCGTCCTTCATGACGGCTATGGTAGCTATGCACGGGACGTAAACCGCGACTGCAAACATGAGCGCCAAGGCTTGTACGGGGGTTATGCCGAGGGCGGCGGCCGCATCTCTTATGTTACTCGTCCCACTGCTTATGGCTATGACGTCTAACACAACTTCCTTTGCTATCGTGCCAGCCAACATAGCCACGTTTACTATTTCCGCCGCCTTACCCTTAACGCCCAAGGCCCACTCGCTGAGCGGTTCGAAGGCCTTGCCTATCTCCCTCGAAACTGAACTCTCCAAGACAAACCACAAAATTACGCTGAAGACGAATATTATTGTTCCAGCCTTCTTCAAGAAGTGTTTTGCTTGGTCCCAAGTCATCCAAACCACTATCCTCAGCTTCGGCACGTGGTAGGGCGGCAGCTCCATGATTAGCTCGGCTTTCTCCTTAACTTTGAATATAAACCTAGCCGATAAGTAGGTTGTAACTATGAATATGAGGAGCGAGTACGCGTAGACCGCGAGCACTGAAAGGGCCCTAGACCACGGGGGGAGCAGAGAGGCCAACGCTAGGAATACTACCAGCCGGGCTTGACAAGGTACGTACATGATGTTCATCGCTACCGCCTTCCTCAAGGCTGATGATTCCATTACCCTTGAAGACAATACCCCGGGCACGTTACAGCCCATGCTTATTATCAACGGAAATATTGCCTTTCCCGTCAGACCAACAACTCTGAAGAGCGGGTCGAGGGCCACCGCTATCCTGGGCGCCACTCCCGAGTCCTCTAAAATAGCCAACAAGAAGTAGACTGTGAATATTAATGGGAAGAACGATAACACCGCTCCAACGCCCGCTATTATGCCGTCGCCTACCAAGCTGCCCCACGGGTCTGGTAACGAGTCCTTGGCCGCATCCGCCAAAAAGTCGAAGAGCGATCCCAATATCTCTGACGTGTTGTAGTTCTCCGCCGCCTCCGCCAGCGAGCGAAGGCCTAGAGATCTGAAGAGTACGTCGGCCGGAAACCCTGTGTTTAGGGAGAACGAGACGAAGAGGACAGCAAACAATATTAGGAATGCCGCTATCGGCCCCAATAGGGGGTTCAAGAGGGCGACGTCCAGTACCTTGGCCCACCAAGCCTCCTTTACCACCTTCTCGACTTGCACTGCGCCCTCCACTATTCCCTCAATAAACCTCCACCTCTGTTCAACTATGATCTTCCCTAAGTCCGTCCCTAACTCCTTCTTGGCCTCTTCTACAACCTTCCTCACCTCTTCGCCCAAGCCCACACTTTCTATTATCTCCCACGCAACGGGGTTTTCCGCCAAGGCTTCGGCCGCGTACCACCTTGGGTTGCCCTTTACCTTCCCCCTCAACAAGTCCGATATCTTGACCACGTAGTATTCTAAGTCCCCGTAATTTATGTAAAGTTCCTTTTCCCTTTGTTCCTCGAGGACCTTATCTAAGACCTCGTCCACTCCTTCGAGGTTGTAGGAGCTGAAGGGGATAACTGGGAACCCGAGCCTCTTTTCGAGCAACCCAATGTTTATGTGAATCCCGGCTTTCAGCGCTGCGTCAATCTTGCTGAGGGCCACGACCCCTTTCCCCTTGAGTTCTAGGGATTGAACTACCAAGTACAAGGTCCTCTTTAAGGACGTGGAGTCCGCTATAGCTATGTGGTTGTTAAACTCTTTCGTTACGAAGCTCTTCGCCGCTATCCTCTCTTCCTCGCTTGTAGGGCTCAATGAGTACATCCCGGGGAAGTCGTATATGCAGATCTCCTTTCCCTTGTACTCGATTCTTATTACCTTAATGTCCACTGTGACTCCGGGCCAGTTCGCGACGTCGCTTACGTACTTACCTATTAAGACGTTTATGAACGTAGACTTGCCGACGTTAGGTTGACCCACTACGGCTATGGAGTAGCACACTCGAAACCCCGTTAGGAAGACCTAACTTGAGTAAAAAGTTACTTGCCGTAGTTTGATGCGGCGCGCTCTATTAGATCTGAGAAAGATCTAACTATACCCAAGGTCGAGTCTGTCTTCCTCAAACTCTCTTCCCTACTGGCCAACCCTTGGAGGGCCCTGATCGCGTCCACGTTCTCCGGGGTGACGATGCTCTCTTGGTGGACAGCTTGCATGAGGAACAACTCGTCCCCTTCTACGCTCACGCTTTCTTCGTACACAGCCAGCTCGTACAAATCGTACCTCTTCCTCCCGACGTCCCTAGCAAGCTCGATTATCTTAGCAGTGTCCTTCACCCCGCTGAGCTCGGAGGGGATTACCAATATCCTGGGCGCCTCTTCGAGGACCCTCAGGACGTCGCCTCTGGTTACGGGCTCGTCGAACCTTACGTTGAGCACGTGTGTGTGCATTATTGTCGTGGGCACCACGGCCGCAACTGTCTGGACGTCCAAGTCCGGCAAAATGGTCTTGACGTCCACGCCGTGGTTGCTGGGCAAAGTAACTGGATTAGGGACTATGGCGTTTATCGGTCCTTTCTTGGTCTCTGCGGGGTCGGCGCCCCTCCTAATTATGGTTGCCCTAACGCTCTTTATCTTAAAGTGGCCCCTCAAGGTGCATAAGACCCTCAGAAGGCCGGTTGTGTTGCACGACACTACCCTGGCGAACTGCTTTCCTTCGGCATCTTCGTAGTTACACAAGGTAGAGAACGAGAAGCCCGCGACCTCGTGTTTCTCGCCTCCTTGGAATATCGCCTTCACTCCGAACTTCTCGTAGAGAGGCTTGTACTCCTTGCCCACGCCTCCCGGAGTGGCGTCTACCACGAGGTCCGCTTTCTCTAGCAACTCCTTCAAAGTGCCTTGAACTTCTATTCCAGCCCTTTGGAACTTTTCCACCTTGTCCTCGGGAACGTAGAGCAAGCCCATGCGGGACGCTATCATAGCTAGGTAGTCCGGCTTTGTCTTGGTTACGCCTACGAGAGTCATGTCGTCTTGTCTTAACACAGCCTCCGCGACCCTCTTGCCTATGGTCCCGAAGCCGTTAACCGCGACCTTAACTCCCAAGGGCAGGCCTCCGGCGGGGACAGCTGGCGCTAACTCTTCAGCTTTCTCCCCCGTGGAGGTGGAGGGGTGTGAGGACGCCGTCCCAGAGCGAGCGGTGAGCGGTAGCGAACCGCCTGACCCCTTAGAACAACAAGTTCTCTAAGTAGTAATCTAAGAGGCCGTCGTCGTCGAACAAGCTGTACAGCCTCGCCAGCCTAACTTTACCCTCCAACAAGAACTTGTTGAGCTCGGAAACTATCCTCGCCAGCCTTTTGTTGCTGTCCTCGCCGTTTAGGGGGAACTGAATGTTCTCGTTGCCCCTTATGATCACCCGGTAGTAGGATCCGGACTTCTGTACCCCCGAGTATTTGAACCCTGCCTTCTTGGCTAAGTCAACTATGTCCCACGCTAAATCTATTTCTTTTGCGAATATGTCGAGAAGGGGATGGGAGGACTTCGCCCATACGTGCTTACACTTCGCCTCGCGGAGGGCGTTCTCTATCATTGGAACAGAAGTCGTGCGGTGAGTTTTGTAAATTATGCGAGTGGACCTCTTGTCCTCCGGAGAAACGTCGCTACAAGCCACGGTTATCCTTCCAGAACAGCTGCTCGTGGTGAACAAACCTTCGTGTGAGTTAATGATGTTTAATAGGTCCAACAACTCGTCGTCTACCATTCCCAGCGCCACCTCGCTCTTGAGGCGCTCCAGCGCTCTCGCCTTCATGAGGTCCCAACGCATTTCTTTGGACCCTCATGACATGTTGAAGAGTTCTTTAAAGGTTTGGACGTCAGGCTAGATTTTTATTCCCGCCAGTTAAGGCGCGGGGGGTTCGAGCGGTGGCCAAGCCCGCGCGTTGCTTCACCAAAAGACATACCAAAGGCTTCAGCGGCCCGCCCTACACGAGGCACGAGTACATCCACGGCATTCCGCAACCCAAGGTAGTCAAGTGGGTCATGGGCAACCCTCACGTGGAGGCTGAAGTGGAAGTCAGGCTGGTAGCGCTGGAGAGGGCGCAAGTAAGGCACAACGCTTTGGAAGCTGCGAGAGTAATGGTTCACAAGAATTTGTCGAGTGACATAGGCGAGAGCAACTACTTGTTCATAATAAAGAGGTACCCTCACCACGTGTTGAGGGAACATAAGTTCATGGCCTTCGCCGGCGCAGACAGGCTGCAAGAGGGCATGAGACACGCCTTCGGCAAGCCCGTCGGTCTCGCGACGAGGGTCTATCCCGGAATGGACATCCTCGTGGTAAGGACTAAGAAACAGTACGTAGACAAGGCAAAGGAGGCCTTGAAGATAGCGGCCTCTAAGATGCCGATGCCTTGTAGAATAGAGGTAGTGGAACTCAAGAAGTGATCCCTTTGAGATACGTCTTAGAGGAGGAAAGGGTAAAGGCTTTTGTGGAAAGGGTCAAACCCTCAAAGGTCTTGGTAGAGGCCCCGCCGGGCTTGCTCAAGCTCGCAGAGAGGGTTTGTGAGCTCGTAGGGACCGAATGCGAAGTTTCCGCAATGCCGGTGTTCGGCAGCTGCCTCACCTACGAGTTCTTCGAGGGCGACGCCATAATACACTTAGGACACAGCCCTTACCCTTGGTGGACTCCGAGGAAGCCTACGCTGTTCTTAGAGGTGCCGGTCCAAATAGAGACAAACGTAGACGTGATTAGGGATAAACTGAAGGGTAAAAAGGTAGTCCTAGGGGCAGTAGTACAGCACTTGAACTTGTTGAATACATTAAAAGAGCGCTTGAGGAGGTGGGGCTTCGAGCCACTCACGTTCGCCTCCAAAGGACTTAAGGAAGGCCAAGTGCTTGGGTGCGACTACAGGAACTTGAGGAGGGGACACGACGACTACCTCATAGTTGCCGGCGGGAAGTTCCACGCCCTCGGCGCCGCGCTGTACTTGAAGCGCGACGTGTTAGCCTTCGACCCGTACTCGTCGCGGACGGAAAGGCTAGACCCCGTCAAACTATTGGCGAGGAGGATGTGGCTGGTAGAAGAGGCTTCGAGGGCGAGGTCGGTGGCCCTCGTAGACGGACACGAGGGACAGTCCAGGCCCGGGCTTACGAGGGCCCTCAAGGAGGCCGCCGAGAGGGCCGGCATAAAGGTTAAGGTGTATAAATCCCTAATACTAACCCGAGAATTCGTTTTAAACTTGCCAGAGGAGGTGGTCGTTACGATCTCTTGCCCTAGGTTGGCGGTAGACGACCTCGGAGACGTACGGGAGAAGGTAGTGCTGGCGCCCGGAGAGTTCAGAGCCGCCGTTTTCGGTCTGGAGGCCTACACGTTTCCCTTTTAGACTATAGGGCCTCAATCCAGATTGGGAGAAAGTTTGGGTCTGGACGAGTATTACACCAAGAGCTTCGTGGCGGTCGAGGGGAGGGTCCTCTACGCGGTAGTGCCCAACTACAAGGGCCTGCTCGAAAGGGCTGAGGCCGGCGCGTTGGAGCTCGTGGCAGAACTCGAGAAGAACGGGTGCAAGCTAGTGGAGAGCGAGTTGAAAGAGGAGAGAGCTTTTTTCAGCTTCTTGTGCCCTGGAATACACCTAGTGTTAGCCTACATAAAGTGCAGCAAAGACGGGTGCAGCAAGAAGCTTGTGTCCGCGCTCCCACCGCTTCAAAAGCCGCGGGCTTCCAGCTATACTCCCAGCGGGGCAGTGTTATGGAGATAAGCTTCGTGGAGCAGTTTGTGGGCTCCCACGTCCAAGACCCATTCGGGAGGGTGGTAGGCACTCTGGTAAGCGTTTATTCTAACATAGACGGCGAGGTGGAGGCGGTAGAGCTAGCCCTTGGCGAGAACAGATTCACCACGGTATCGGCAGACAGGTTGGGGAAGAAGGACGGCAAGTTGGTAATAATGCCTTTATGGATGTCTGAGGCAAGGAGCGTGTATAGAAAGCTAGACACGGCTATGAGGAGGTTAAAGGCGCTAGAGACAATGTCTAATAACGATGACTTCAATCCGGAGCTGGTCGCCGAGGCGAGGAAGAGGGTTGAACAACAAATGACTAAGTTGAAGGAAAAGTTAGCCGAGGTCAAGAGAATGATAAGGGAGAGGATTAACGAGCTTGAGGACCAAATAATTCAAATGGAGAAGGCCATGGTTAACCTCCAGATGAGTTACATAGCCGGAGAGATAAGCGAGAGAAGGTACCAACAAGCAGCTTCCACGATAAGACAGCAGAAAGAAATAGTTAACGAAGAAAAGAGGACCTTGAAGGAGTGGCTCGAGAAGCTGGAGAGGTTGGAGAGAGAACCAGCAGAAGTCAGGGAACAGCCGAGGACTGCCGAGGCCCCGCAGACATCCACGACCCCCATAATGATAGACCTGCAAGATTAACTTCATTAAATATTGGAGGAGGTGTAGTAGACTATGGTACTTCCTTTTAGAAAGAAGAGGGGAAAGAGACTAAAGGACAAGTACTTCGAAAACCTCTACGAGGCCTTTGAGTGGGGGGAGAAGTTAGCCAAGTACCTTCACTCGCTAGAGAGGGAAAGGGAAGAGCTCGCCGAAGAGTACAAGGAAGCAAAGAAGAAGGGAGACCACGAAAAGGCTAAGCTGCTAGAACAGAACATAGAGGAAGTAAACACTAAAATAATGAGACTGAAGAAACTCTTGAAAATCATAGAGGCCGAGAGGAAACGCTTGGAGAGAGAGGGAGAGTACGTAGACGCGATAGCGTCCATGTCTAAAATAGAGGGCGCGCTCAGGAGCAACTTGTGGCTCCTCTCGGAAGCGCTGAGGCCTCAAGCAGAACTCGTCTTAAGCAGAATGGAAGAGACCCTAAGCACATCTAAGAAGAGCGCTCTGCCGAACATAGATACAGACTTTATATACAAGAACTACATATACAAGAACTACGCGAGCGAGAGGAGCCCGAGCGTTCCCAAGAGCGGAGAGGAACCCTTGCCGGAGTCTGCCCCGGTGCTGTTAGTTGATGGAATGGTAAGTAAATACGACTTCGAAGTGGTTGTTGATAAGGTCTATAAGGTCATAGAAACTTACGTTAAATTCGGCTACGGTAACAAGCTCAGTGTGAAGAAGATCGCGCAGCACGTCGGGGTGAGCGAACAAGAAGTTAGGAAAGCCTTAAAGGAATTGGAAAAGAGGGGCAAGATCAAGATCAGGAGGTCTTCGAATTGAGCAGGCTGGACAGGCTGGCACAATTCTATCTAAGAAAAGCCAAGGAAGCCGAAGCGATCGGGCGCCGTGACGAGGCGTTGACGAACTACAAGAACGCCGCTGAAGTGATCCAAAAGCTGCTGGACTTGTACCCGGATCACCCGCTGAAAAAAGCGTACTTAGAGTCCTTGAATAACATAAAGCTTAAGTTAAACGCTCTCCAAGAGGAACTCATGAGTGAGCCCGTTGGGAAGGAGGAGGTAGTGCGAGAGGTAGAGAGCGCCACGAGGCCCAAGGTCAGTTTTGATGACGTGGTGGGCTTGGAGGACGCGAAAAGAGCAATAGAGGAGGCAATAATATTCCCAACGAAGAGACCCGACTTGTTCCCCTTAGGGTGGCCCAGAGGGATACTGTTGTTCGGACCGCCCGGTTGCGGAAAGACTCTGTTGGCAGCAGCAGTGGCCAACGAACTGGATGCTGAGTTTATCTACGTAGATGCTGCAATGATAATGAGTAAGTGGCTAGGGCAGGCAGAGAAGAACGTTGCGAGCTTGTTTAGCAAGGCAAGAGAAATAGCCAGCTCCGGGAAGCCAGTCATAATATTTATAGACGAGGTGGACTCCCTCTTCGGTACGTACGCCAACGAAGTCGGCGGCGAAACTAGAATGAGGAATCAGTTCTTAAAAGAGATGGACGGTCTACAAGACAAAGGGTCCAACATCCAAGTATACGTGATCGGGGCTACTAACAAACCGTGGAAGTTGGACGAGGCGTTCGTGAGGAGGTTCGAGAAGAGGATCTATGTGCCTCCCCCAAACGAGGAGGCCAGGAAGAAGCTATTACTAAAAACCTTGTCAAAGATAAAGCATAAGGATGTGGATATTGATACCTTAGCGAAGTTGACAGAGGGCTACTCCTCGGCCGACATAGTGGCCTTGGTTAGGGATGCCTACATGAGGGTAGTAAGGGAGTTATTCGAGAAGAACAGCGGCATCGGAGACCCCAGGCCGGTAACTATGGACGACTTGCTATGGGCCTTAAAGAGGAGGAAACCAAGCATAAATAAGGAGACAATCAAGATGTATGAAGAGTGGCTTAAGGCGCACGGGGCGTTCTGAAGGCTTTTCTGTCCCTCCTTTAGCCCAGCTTTCGGAAAGTCGTCTTGATCTGTATAACGGGGGGCTCGGGCTACATAGGTTCAAAGTTAACCGAAGAACTCAGTAAATATGAAGAAGTAAGGGTTCTGGACCTAGTACCCCCTCCGGCGCCGCGCGCGAGGTTCGTGAAGGCGAACATACTCTCGCCAGAGGAGTTGAAGGTCGGACTGAGGGATTGCGAGTTGGTCTACCACTTAGCCGCCGAGATCAGAGCGGACGAGTCGTTAAACGAGCCGATGAAAGTTGTAAGGGTTAATGTGGAGGGCACGCTGAACGTCCTGGAAGCCGCCAGGCTCGCGGACGCGTCCTTGGTCTTCGCCTCGACCGCCGCTGTTTACGGAGAGGCCAAAGTGGTCCCGGTGTCGGAGGAACACCCCCTAGAGCCGGTCAACGTCTATGGAGCCACAAAGGTCGCCGGAGAGGCCTTGGTAATGTCCTACCACAAGGCCTTCGGATTGAAGACTTGGACGCTGAGGTTGTTTAACGTTTACGGGCCTAGCCCCTCCCAGAGCAGGGGGGTAGTGAGCGAGTTCTTGAAGAGGGCGCTGATGGGAGAACCCCTAACGGTTTACGGCGACGGGAGGCAGGTTAGGGACTTCGTGTTTATAGACGACGTAATTGAGGCTTTCAGGATGGTAAGGGACGTCCCAGGAGGTACTTACAACGTGGGGAGCGGGCGGGGGGTTAGCGTAATAACCCTCGCGAAAAAAATAATTAAAATAACCGGCTCTAATTCAGAGATATCTTTCCTACCGAGGAGGCCCGGAGACGTGAGGGTAAGCGTCGCCGACATCAAGAGGCTCTCGGCCTTCGGGTGGAGACCGAAGGTGAGCTTGGAGGAGGGGCTCCGGCTGACCGCTGAGGCCTTTAGGGCAAGGGGAACTTAACCGCCGCGTAACCGACCACAGCGCTCTTGTCGCCGGAAGTGTCCCCCGAGGTGGCGTGTTTGAGCAACACCGCGCTCTCCGCGCCGTACTCCTTATCTAAGTACATGTTTACCATTACGGGGCCTGGACCGCACATGCTTATGTCGTACTTTATCAAGACTTCTTGAAGGCCTTCGGGATCCAAGCTCACTACCCTCTCGAGCGCCATCATGTCCTTTTCTACAGTAACGTCGTGGGGCTCGTAGTGATTAAGGTCAGAGGACGAGAGGACCACGTAGTCTCTGCCCAAGTCTTCCATGACCTCTTTTATGGATTGCATCAACACCCTCGCCACTGAGGGGGTCTGGACCTTCATCACTATAGGCACTATCCTAAACGAGTCCCCGAAGAGGTACTGGAGGAAGGGAAGCTGCACCTCCAAGCTGTGTTCGTAGGCGTGGGCGCTGTAGTCCTCTTCTACTATACTGCTTACTTTGAGTAACTCACTTATGACCTCGTCGTCTGTCTTCACGCCGCCCAACGGGGTCTCCCATATGCTCGGAGGCATTACTGATACTGCCGGCCCCAGGCCGGTGTGGTTAGGACCGATTATAACGACCGTCTCTGGAGCGCCCTCTTGGGCCAAGTAGTAGTAGCTCCACGCGGCAACCGGGCCGGAATAGATGTAGCCCGCGTGAGGCACCATGTAGCCGACGCTGGCCTTCCTCCTCACGGAGCTTACCTTGGGGAGCTCCCCGGGCCCCACGGGGTGGGTGAAGCTCCACTCTATCAGCCTGACCAGCTCCTCGGCCTCCGCCGGGTAGAAGGTCCCGGCGACGGCTGGAGGTCTTACGAGCATTTCTTGAACCCGCGGCTGAAAAGGGGGACGAAGTTATTTTGTTGAAGCCCCATTAAGCTCGGTGCTCCTCACGCCAAGGGAGTGTACCCTTGCTGAAGGTTTTTAACACGTTAACCAGGAGGTTAGAGGAGTTCGAACCGTTAGAGCCCCCTCTGGTTAGGATGTATGTCTGCGGTCCCACAGTCTACGACCACTCTCACATAGGTCACGCGAGGACGTGGGTTGCGTTCGATATAATTAAGAAATACTTAAGGTTGAAAGGATACAACGTACTCCACGTTCAAAACATAACGGACATAGATGACAAGATAATAAATAGAGCGAAAGAGTTAGGGATAAGCTGGAAAGAGGTTGCTGATACATACACGGAAGAGTACTTCGAGCTCATGAAGAAGCTCAAAGTGTTCCCAACGATACACCCGAGGGTTACGGAACACATAGACGACATAATAGAATTCGTTCAAGACTTGGTGGACAAGGAATACGCATACGTCACCCAGAGCGGGGTCTACTTTGACGTGGACAAGTATCCCTACTACGGACAGCTTTCCGGTATAAAGGACAAGAAGATGTGGAGTCAAGAGGAGTTTGTCAAGGACAAGAAGAACCCTTATGACTTCGCGTTGTGGAAGTGTGCGAAGCCGGGCGAGCCTTGGTGGGATGCCCCTTGGTGTAAGGGCAGGCCAGGGTGGCACATAGAGTGTTCCACTATGAGCAGTAAGTACCTGGGCAAGCAATTTGACGTCCACGGAGGGGCTAGGGACTTGATATTTCCACACCATGAAAACGAGATAGCTCAAAGCGAGGCTCGCTTCGGCGTGAGGCCTTGGGTGAGGTACTGGTTGCACTCCGGCTACTTGACCGTAAAGGGGGAGAAGATGAGCAAGAGCTTGGGTAATATAGTACCCCTCAAGGACGTGTTGAAGGAGTTCGAACCCGAAGTGGTTAGGTACTGGCTTTCGACAGCCCACTACCGGAGCGAGCTGGACTTCTCGTGGGACAGACTGGAGGAGGCGAGGAGGAGTCTGACCAGAATGAGGATGACTGTCGAAGAATTAAGGAAAATAGTGAGAAAGGAAAGCCCCAAGGGCAAGCTGTCTGAACAAGAAATCAAGACCATTTACCAAATTTCGAAAATAAGGGACGACTTTTACCGCGCTATGGATAGCGACTTTAACACTCCCGAGGCGTGGGCGGCCGTGAGGGAGGCCCTAAGGGTAGGCAACAAGGCAATAGAGGAGGGGAGTTGGGAGGTCTCTCTAGCAGTCCTCCAGTTCGTAAATGAAGCTGACAGAGTCTTCGAGGTCTTCGAGGAGAGGGTCTCCGGAAACGTTGAGCCTTTCGTCGACTTGATTGTTGAGATTAGAAGCAAACTAAGAGAGATGAAGCAGTGGGAGTTGGCCGACTATATAAGGGCGAGGTTGGACGAGCTCGGGGTTAAGCTGTTGGATAAGGGTAAGGAAACGGAGTGGAGGTTCGCGTGATGAAACCTTGGCCGGGCGATCGATGAGCGAAGAGGTCACGGGGGCTGATTTCTCTATTTGAGGTCCTCTGGTGCCGGGGGTGGGATTTGAACCCACGCAGGCCTACGCCATCGGGTCCTAAGCCCGACCCCTTTGGCCAGGCTCGGGCACCCCGGCTCGGGAGGCCGAACGTTCTGTAGTTTATAAACATTTTCGAGAAAACTTATTAACCAGCTGGAGTCCCGACGCGTGGAGCCGGGGTAGCTCAGCTGGTAGAGCGCCGGGCTGTTAACCCGGTGGCCGGAGGTTCGAGTCCTCCCCCCGGCGCCACAACAATTATTAAGTCCCTTCACGCTCACGAAGTCGGAACCCCGGTCCCGCGCTTAGCAGCCCCGAGTCCCCGGGGTCCGATGGGCGCGGGGCGGGTCGCTCCCGGCCCAACCCCTTCTCCCACTAACGGAGGCTCGGGTCCTATATTACGCCCCAGTGAAGGGGCGTTGGAGAGCTTAACATGCCGTGGAGCGTCTTGGAGGCATTGAGGAAAAACCCAGAGGTCCTAATAGAGTCCATGAAGAAGAGGTGTAAGGACCCTCGACCGGTGTACGAAGCAATAAAGGTGGACGAGGAGTGGAGGAAGACCCTCCAAGAGGTGGAGAGGCTGAGGCACGAACACAACAAGATAACTCGTGAGGTCGCGAAGGCAAAAGATGAGACAGAGAGGGATGAACTAATAAAAAAGGCAAAGGAGTTGCTGATTATAAAGGAAGAGCTAGAAAAGAAGCTGAAGGAACTGGAGGCCAAGAGGGAGGAGATCCTCCTATCCTTGCCGAACTTGGTCCATCCATCAGTCCCAGAGGGCTGCGACGAGGACCACAACGTGCCGGTCCGGTTCTGGGGAAGGCCGAAGGTCTGGAAGGGTCACTTGGAGGAGTTCGAGAAACAGACGAGGGCGTGGGGGTTCAACGTAGAATACGAAGTAGCGGAAGAGAGGTTCGTAGGACATGCGGACATGCTTGAAAAGGTGTTGAAGCTGGGCGACACCCACAAGGCCGCCCAAGTGGCCTCCTCTAGGTTCTATTACCTATTCAAAGACTTGGTGTGGCTGGACTACGCACTAATGATGTACGCTATGGACTTCTTAAGTAAGAAAGGGTTCACGTTGGTGGAACCTCCCTATATGGTGAGATTCAAGGTGTTAAGGGGAGTAATAGACGTAGAGACGTTCAAGGACGCAATATATAAGATAGAGGGAGAGGATTTATACCTAATCGCCACCTCGGAGCACCCATTAGCTGCCTATAAGATGGAAGAGATTATTGACGAAAGCGAGTTGCCAATAAAGCTTGCCGGGGTTAGCCCCTGCTTCAGGAAGGAGGCGGGGGCGGGGAACAGAGACTTGAAGGGCATATTCAGAGTTCACCAGTTCCACAAGGTTGAACAGTTCGTCTTCTCCAAGCCCGAGGACAGCTGGGAAGTCTTGGAGGATCTGATAAGGAACGCGGAAGAGCTGGTCAGAGGGCTCGAGCTCCCCTACAGGGTGGTTAACGTGTGCGGGGGCGAGCTCGGGAGCCCAGCCGCCAAGAAGTACGACCTGGAGGTCTGGTACCCGGCCCAAGGGAGGTACAGGGAGCTCGTGAGCGCGTCCAACTGCACCGACTGGCAGAGCTACCGGCTCAAGATAAGGTACAGGATAAAGGGCGGAAAGAAACACGACCTAGTCCACACGTTAAACTCCACTGCCCTGGCCACTACGAGGACCATAACTGCCATTTTGGAGAACCACCAACTGCCAGACGGTCGCGTGAGGATACCTAAGGTGTTGAGAAAGTACTTAGAACCGTTCGAAAGCGCACCTAAGGAGTACATAGAGCCTTGGACCGGAGTCTGACTGAAGAAAGAATATTTAAACCCTTTAAAAATCCTTAAAAAGCGGGTCCCACTTTGTCTCTCGACGCTGAGATCAAGCCTAGTATAAAAATAGAGAACATCGTTGCCACGGTATCCATAGACCAGAACATAGATTTGGAGAAAATTGAGAAGGAATTCGACAACAACGTGGAGTATGATCCGGACCAGTTCCCGGGCCTCATATTTCGGCTGGAGGAACCCCGGGTCACAGCCCTAATATTCAAGTCCGGCAAAATGGTAGTGACCGGCGCAAAGAGCACGCAAGAACTGATAAAAGCGGTCAAGAAGATATTCTACATCCTTAAGTCAAAAGGAATAGTTAGCGGCAAAGTCAGACCGCGCATACAGATACAGAACATAGTTGCCTCTGCAAACTTGGGCGTAGAGGTCCACTTGGAGAAGGCTGCCTACTTGCTAGAGAACAGCATGTACGAGCCGGAGCAGTTCCCGGGCCTCATCTATAGGTTGGACGAACCCAGGGTGGTATTGCTCTTGTTCTCCTCGGGAAAAATGGTCGTCACCGGTGCGAAAAAAGAGGAGGAAGTTAGCAGGGCAGTAGAGAAGGTGTTCCAGAACTTAAAGGAGAAAGGGTGTATAAGGGAGCCCGAGGTCGACCTAAGCGTAGAAGAAATGTTGGGAGACGACGAAGAGCTTTAAGACCCCAAAAGCTCCTTCACTTTTTCCACTATTTGTTCCGTTTCCTCCTCGCTCAGCTCTAGATCTGGGACTACGCTCAACACAATCTTCAAGAAATCGATCTCTGTAGGACACTCGTTCTCTATCGCGACGCGGGCCTCCTCTTCTAGGCCCATTTCCTTCAAGAAGTCGTCCAGTTCCCTAACTTTGTCTAACGTGCACTTTATCACTAACCTCAGGTGTCTCACGCTGTTCGTTATCGCTGTGTACTCCATCTTGCTCGCCTCTGGGCCTAGCTCCTTCCACCTCTTCTCCAACATTACCAACGCTTCCGTGTTCGATATGTACCTCGCCTCCAGCTGTTCTTTCAAACCTCTTCCCGCGAGCCGTTCCAGAAGGGGCCTTTTCCGTTTCTTCCCTTATTTTGCTCAACTTTACCCACTTGTTTACTTTGTTGTTGAGTTTGTAGACGTAAAAGCCGCTCTTAATTTTCACCTTAGTCACAACGCCAGCGTTAATTAGTTGCGTTAAATGGAAGTTGACGTAACTCTCGTCGCCGTCCATCCCGTACTCTAGAAGGGCGTTGCGGAGGGCTTCCCACACGACGCCCTTCCTAGACCTACTCAAGTATAGTACCATCGCCAGCCTGGCCGGGTGACCTAAAGCTGCGAAGGTCCTAGCGACCTCCTCTAGCCCCAACTTCCCCTCAGTTACAGTAGCGTTCCGGCGCCATTTCGAACGCACGAACGGACGTTTTCCAGAAAACACCTCTCGGAAGGCGGGGACGAAGGGTCTAAGTGTTGAAGTACAGGGCCACGATATTCGACGTGGACGGCGTGCTCCTCACCTTCAAAAGCAGCTGGGAGTTTGTACACAAGAGCTTAGGGACTTCCGGATCCTTGGAAGATATGAAGAAGTACTTCCGCGGTGAGATAAGTTACGAAGAGTGGTGCAGAAGGGACTGGGAGAGGTGGAAGTCGGCGAAAGGGGACTTGACCCGAGAGGACATATTGAAAATTATGGAAAGGGTGGTGGATTACTTACATCCAAACGCAGCCGACTCGGTGGACTTGGTTAGGAGGAGGGGGATGGCAATTGGATTGCTCAGCGCGGGTTTGGAGGCGAGCACGGCCAAGGTAGCTGAACTGCTGGGCGTTCACTTGTGGTTGGCCAATCAGTGCTACGAGTGTAAGCCCGCAGTGGAACCGAAGAACAAAGCTTTGGGATTGAAGAAGCTATTAGAAAGATTGGATATAACCTTAAATGAGGTGATATATGTAGGTGACAGTGTGATAGACGTACCGGCGATGTTGGCCTCCGGTTGCTCCATAGGCTTGAGGGACCCCCAACTCAAAAGGTTCTCAACGATATGGATAGAGGACTTGAGCTCATTTGAGGAGGCTCTCCTTCAGTGCGTCAACTACTCTGGCTCTGTTAAGCCCCAACCATACGATGAACAGCATAACTATCGCTATAGCGAAGGAGACTACTTTAATTGGGTCGGGCTTCTTGATCTCGACTGATATTAGTTCCCTCAACAGTGACAGCATGCCTACCTCCACAGCTATGCGCAAGTAGTCGTAAGAGCTGGTGTAGCGTGCTACCACTATTTGGAGGACGTCGATGATTATTAGCGTTAATAAGGTTATATCTAGCAGTTCCACAACCGCTTCCTTAGTAACTGTAAACCCCCTAGCGTTCTCGGTTATGCGGATGAAGTCGCTGGCTAGGGTCTGGCCGAACCACAAGAGCGAGAGAAACGTGAACGCGGCTGTCAACAATATTAGTATGATCTCTAACGTCATCACTATGTATTCGAAATACTCGCTGGGTATGTTACTACCTCCCAAGGTACCCCCGCTGGGACCGGAGGCCGGCTATTTTAAAAAGCACCTTAATGTAGCTTAAGGAGGTGCGAGTTTGGAGGCCAGCTCCTTGGCCTCCTTTAGTAATCCCTTGACCTCCTCCAAACTCGTCAGTTCCGCAACTCCCCTGACGTCCAGCCTCACGCTGTACTTGCCTCCTTGCTCCTCCACCCTCGCCTCCATTCTGTCCCCCTCTACGACTACCTTGTCCTCGGAGAGCTTTACCTCTGCGAAGTCACCTACGACCTCTTCAACTGCTTTCTTGAGCATATCCAAGACGCTGCTAACCTCTTCGACCTCTCCGCTCTTCTTTAACTCTTCTAGGGCTTTTTCAATGGCCTTTGTTATCTCCTCGTCGTCCTTGTAAGCTTCCTTAGTCTTTTCTAAAATCTTTATGATGGCGGCCTTTGCCCCGGCGGCGTTGAACAGCTCCACCACTTCTTTCCAGAGGGGGGACTGTAAGAACTTCACTAGGTTCTTGGGGTCGCCGCCGAACGCGCTGAAGTTATACTTGTTCTCCGCCAGCTCGAGCTTCTTCCTGATCTCTGTCAATATTTGCACAGGGATTTCGAACTCTAGCAAGGTGGGGTTCACTATCTGCCTCAAGAAGTCCTTCGGCACCTCCTATCTCCCCTGATAAAGGGGAGGGATAGGTTATGAGTGGAAACCGCATTGATAGCATTTATAAAATCCCTCTGCCGCCCGGCGCTAGGAGATGCTTATTGTTGAGGGCGTAAGGATCGCAGAGGAGCTGGAAAACCTTCCCAAAGAAGTCCGCATTTTTGATACCACCTTACGCGACGGCGAGCAAACCCCCGGGATAAGCTTCACCAAGGAGCAAAAACTAATCATCGCGAAACAGCTAGCGAAGCTGGGAGTAGCTAGCATAGAGGCCGGCTTCCCGGCAGTCTCCCAAGGCGAGTTCGAGGCGGTCAGGGAAATAGCCAGAGAGGGCCTAGGTCCCGAAATAGTGGCGCTGGCAAGAGCAAACAAGAGGGACATCGATAAGGCGCTGGACGCCGATGTAGACGCCATCCACGTGTTCATTGCAGCCTCTGACATCCACTTAAAGTACAAGCTCAGGATAACGAGGGAGGAAGCCCTCAGGAGGGCGGTGGAGGCAGTCGAGTACGCGAAGAGTCACGGAGTGACGGTGGAGTTCAGCCCCGAGGACGGCACCAGGGCGGACCTCAACTACCTCTATAAGATGGTCGAGGCGGTAGTGGACGCAGGGGCAGACAGAGTAGACATACCGGACACAGTAGGCGTCATGACTCCTACTCGAATGAAATACTTGATAAAGTTCATACTGCCCGCCGCGAAGGGAAGGATTGTTAGTGTCCACTGCCACAACGACTTCGGCCTAGCGGTGGCCAACAGTATAGCCGGCATAGAGGCCGGCGCCAAGCAGGCCCACGTGACCGTGAACGGAATAGGTGAGAGGGCCGGCAACGCCGCCCTCGAGGAGGTCGTAGCGGCTCTTGAGTTCTTACTGAACGTGCGAACCGGTATAAACACTAAGTTACTGTACGAGACCAGCTTGCTTGTCTCTAAGATAGCCGGCATACCCATACCCCCTAACAAGCCTATCGTTGGCGAGAACGTCTTCAGCCACGAGTCCGGAATACACGTCCACGGAGTGATCAACAACCCGTTCACCTATGAGCCGATACAACCCGAGATGGTTGGCCAGAAGAGGAGGATCGTGCTCGGCAAGCACTCTGGGAGGCACGGCGTAGAGTACGCCCTCAAGACCTTAGGCTATCCCACCGATCCCGACGTAGTCTTAAGAGTATTGGACGAGGTTAAGAGGCTTGGGGACATGGGCGTCAGAGTGACCGAGGACAAGCTAAGAGAAATAGTAGAAAAAGTTTTAGATGAGAGGGAGAGGGCTAAGGAGGCTGCAACCTCTTAATGACCTCCTCTGCGAACTCTAACGTACTGTAGTTCCCGCCTAAATCCGGAGTCCTCACGCCCTCGGACAAGGCCCTTTCTATTGCACCCTCGAGGGCCGAGGCCGCCTCTGTCCCCTTGGAGAGTCCTTTCTTCCTCTCCAACCACTCTAACATCATTGACGCCGCCAACATGGTCGCCGTAGGGTTCGCTATCCCTTTACCGGCTATATCGAAGGCCGCCCCGTGGACGGGCTCGAAGAGCGCGCGTTCCTCGCCTATGTTGCCGCTGGGCGCCAAGCCCAAGCTGCCAACTACTTGGGCTGCCAAGTCCGAGAGTATGTCTCCGAAGACGTTGGGGGTCAACATGACGTCGAACCTCTCCGGGCGGCGGACTAGCTCCATCGCGGCCGCGTCAACGTACATCTCGTCTACCTCCACGCCCTCGCTCTCCAAGACCTCTTTGGCGACGTCCCTAAAGAGACCGCACGTCAACCGCATGACGTTCGCCTTGTGTACTATAGTAACCTTGTTCCTACGAGCTTTGGCGTACTCGGCCGCCACCCTCGCGACCCTCCTCGTCTCCCTTTCGGAGGCAACTCGGAGGCCCACGGCAACCTTGTGGCCCAAGGAGGTTCGGGGCAAGAAGTTTTCCGCGCCTACATATAAATCTTCTATGTTTTCTCTCACTATTACTAGGTCAATGTTTTTCTTGAGTGCCGGAACGCCGGGCAAGACCTTCGCCGGCCTTATGTTCGCGAAAAGGTCGAGTTCCCTCCTCAGCTTGACGATCACGTCTGCCGCAGTCTCGCCCACGGGACCCTTGAGAATAGCGTCCGCTCGCATCAACTTCTCGTAGCTCTCCTTGGGGAGGGCCTCGCCATACTTCTCCTTGGCTCTGTCGCCCGCCTCGACGAAGACGAAGTTTAACGATAAGTCAAACATTTCTTTTATCTTTTTGAGCACTTTAAGCGTGGCCCCCACGACCTCCGGGCCTATGCCGTCACCCTCAATGACGGCCACTGTTACCATAAACACCTACACCGAACGGGGAGTCTAGGGGTAGGAACAAAAATCATTTCGTAGGAGTAATCAACAGCTTAAAGCCTACCGTGATTGAGGCTACGTAGGCCCCCGCCTCCCTGGGCGAGACGTTGCCCGCGAACAAGTCTGTTTTCAAAGGTATGACCACTACGCTTGTGGCGTTCCTAAGTATCGGCAAGTCTAACGAGCCCAGCTCCACGACTTTATCATCCTCCTTCCAATAGACTTGTAGCCCCTTCGGGACTGTTACTCCGGAACCGTTGAGCGCGGCCTTCTCGAGTACCGGCTTGACGTAGAACCTAAGCGTCCTGGCCCCGAACACTGGGTTGACGTCTACCACTTCTACGCTCCCGCCTTTCTCGAAGAAAACTGCTATGTCGATAACTGCGTACGGTTTGTTATCGTCCAAGTCATACGTGTAGGTTATTACACGTTTATATATGCTCTCAGTAACCGAGCTACCGGGCACGCCCAAGGAAACCTCAAGCCTGGGCAAGTACTCTAGAGGCACATTGTATACTTGATAGAGCGACACCGTTACTACTAGCTTCAAGTCGCCTAGGGGAGCGGCATCCAGCGAGTCCCACACGCCGTCCCCGTCAGTGTCCGGGTTAAGGGGGTTGGTGTGGTAGACCTTTACTTCGAGGTAGTCGCTGAGTTTGTCTTCGTCCGTGTCGGGATTGAGTGGGTTGGTCTTGTAGACCTTCACTTCTTGGTAGTCAGTCAGTTTGTCCCCGTCGGTGTCCTCATTGAACGGATTGGTACCGTAGACCTTCACTTCTTGATAGTCGGTTAACCCATCTCTGTCCGTGTCGGGATTGAGTGGGTTGGTCTTGTAGACCTTCACTTCTTGGTAGTCGGTTAGGCCGTCCCTGTCCGTATCGTTGGAGAGCGGGCTGGTGTGGTACTTCATCAATTCGTTGTAGTCCGTTAGCCCATCTCTGTCAGTGTCAGGGTTAAGGGGGTTAGTTTGATAGACCTTCACTTCTTGGTAGTCAGTCAGTTTGTCGTTGTCGGTGTCTTGGCTTAGCGGGTTGGTGCCGTAGACCTTCACTTCTTGGTAGTCAGTCAGTTTGTCCCCGTCGGTGTCGGCGAGCGTGGGGCTGGTGTGGTACTTCATCACTTCTTGGTAATCGGTTAGCCCATCTCTGTCAGTGTCAGGGTTGAGCGGGTTAGTGTGGTATATTACGGTCTCTTGGTAGTCGCTGAGCCCGTCCTTGTCGGTATCGGGAGTGAGAGGAGAAGTACCTATGGTTACCTCTTGGTAGTCGGTGAGCTTGTCGCTGTCGGTGTCGCGGTTGAGCGGGTTGGTGCCGTAGACCTTTACCTCTTGGTAGTCAGTGAGCTTGTCGTTGTCAGTATCCACCTTGAACGGGTTGGTGTGGTATTTAAGGATCTCCTCGCCGTCGCTCAAGCCGTCCCTGTCCGTATCGTTGGAGAGCGGGCTGGTGTGGTACTTCATCACTTCTTGGTAATCGGTTAACCCGTCCTTGTCGGTGTCCGGGTTAAGGGGGTTAGTTTGATAGAC
>NZ_JBWNMZ010000006.1:0-34833 GCF_056435145.1 Ignicoccus sp. | reverse complement strand
GTACAAGGCCCCCAGCAAGGAGGCTCTCTCCCCCATAGGGGAGAAGCTGATAAAGATAGGTCTGAAGAGCACGCTGAACCCCGAGTTCGTCACCGCCGTGAGCAGGAGGCCCTCGTCCTACTCCGGCCACCCCTTTGTAGTGGAGGTTGGAATAGCCTACGGCGGCGAAATACCGCCTTCGGACGCCCCGGTTCTGTTAAGGTACGCTAACAAGACCCCCCTTCTTTACAACGAGAGGAACGACGTTAGCTGGAAGGTGGTTAGTGAGCTTAACTGGAAGAACTACGAGGTCTCCTTCCCGGCTCCCTTGGTAGTTCTGGTACACGTCGCGAGCACCAAGGTCCCGTTCAAGGACGTAAGCAAGGATACCATAGCCGACGTTCCGGAGATAGAGGCCGAGATCAAGTTGGCTCTGCAAGAGGCTGCCAGGAGGCTGAAGAGGTTTATAATTAAGAAGAGAAAGGAGGAGGAGCTCGCAGAGAAGATGATAACCTTCCTCAAGTATGTACCTGAGATAGCGAGGAGCCTAAAGGTGCTGAGCGTAGACCCCGAGACCAAGAAGCCCACTGTAAGCGAGGAGGAAATTCAGGAGAAGCTCAAGGAGTTGATAGCGAAAAGGCTGGGCGCACCGAAGGACAAGCTCCCGGAGGTGGTGATAGGGATAGAGTAAAAGGCTCGGGAGGGGTCCGGCAGCTCTTCACCGGTCCGAAAGACCGGACCCTCTTCATCGCCCCCCGACGGTCTCCGCTATCGTACAGCTCAGTTCCGGTTGTAAATTTATCATCAATATCTTCCCGTACGCGCTTATCAGTATCCTGTTAACAGTAGCTGTGATCGCCACGTACGGTAGTACCGGGACCGCCTCTATCTCCTTTGTGCACTTCTTTCCCTTGAACTCGCTGGTCACCAACAAGTTTCCGTTCGGCTTACCTTCTATGTGTATCTTCAAGCCGGACTTAAACTCAAGCTCGAGCTCCGCCTCGTTACAGCGGGACTCGTAGTAGGCCCTCCCCCAGTCGCCCTTCACCTCCTTGCCGGGGGGCACCACCGTTACTTTGCCGAACAAGTTCAACAACACCGAGCTTCTCTCAGTCGGGTAAAGACACTTGGCAGAGCCCTTGCCGTAGTTGTAGGCCAAGAAGCCTACTATAGCAGAGGCTATCACGACCGCCGCTATAGCTATTTCTGCTTCAACCTTCTTGTTCAACCTCAAGCCCTCACCCGCCATCTCTTAAAGTTAGAAATATTTTCAGTTTCACGCTTTCTCTACAATAAACAAAAAGGAGAATAGGGAGGCGTTCGGAAAGTTCAGCGCCGGTGGCCCGTTTGAAGTTCGTGCTCAGGAGGCTTCGGGTCCTCAAGTCCTCCCGCAGGAGCTTGGTTTTGGAGATGCCCAAGCCCGTGGGGTTCCACGGCTGGTCTTTCGAGACAATAAAAGTGAAGCTCCACCTCCGAAGAGGTAAAGTAGAGGTCTTCCAGTGGGACGAGGAGAGGGGCTCTTGGGTCGAGGCCTCCCCGGAGGTGGTGGCGACCCTCAAGGCCCTCCCGGCCGGCGTCCTACCTTTAGTCCCGTAGGGGGAAAGCACTTATCCCTCTCCCAAAACCCCTTTGGGGAAATACCTTGCCGAGCACAATCGCAGAGAAGATACTAGGGGCTAAGGTCGGTAAGGAGGTGAGCCCGGGAGAATTGGTAGTCGTGGACGTGGACGGCGTCATGGCCCAAGACGGAACAGCGCCCCTGGCGATAAAGGTAATGAGAGAGAAGTTCGGGGAGGAGAGGGTATTCGACCCCGAGAAGGTGGCGTTCGTGATAGACCACACTGCCCCCAGCAACAACCCCGGTACCTCGGAGCTTCACATAGAGATGAGGAAGTTCTGTAAGAAACACAAGTGCACCCTCTACGACGTGGGCACTGGGATATGTCACCAAGTGATGGTAGAGGAGGGGAGGGCGTGGCCCGGCTCCGTCTTCGTCGGGGCGGACTCCCACACCGTTACCTACGGCGCTTTGGGATCCTTCGCCACCGGCGTAGGTTCTACAGACGCTGCCATAGCTATAATGACCGGCAAGATCTGGCTCAAGGTGCCTGAGGCCCTCAAGTTCAACTTAACCGGTAAGTTCAGAGAAGGAGTTATGAGTAAAGACTTGATACTGAAAATAATAGGCGACTTAAAGGAGGACGGTGCCACCTACATGAGCGCCGAGTTCCTCGGGGACGGTCTGAAAGATATGAGGATAGACTCTAGGCTAACGGTGAGCAACATGGTAGTTGAAATGGGCGCCAAGGTTGGTCTCATGCCTGCGGACGAGGAAGTGATGAGGTTCGTAAAGGGTCGCGCCAGGGGCGTGCCCAAGCCGGAGCTCACCCTCCCCGACCCCGGAGCTCACTACAAGGACGAGTTCACCTACGATCTGGGCGAGATAGAGCCGATGGTAGCTAAGCCCTACTCCCCCGCCAATTCCGTTCCGGTGAGCGAGGTGGAGGGCTTAGAGGTGGACCAAGTCTTCATAGGTAGTTGTACTAACGGGAGGCTTGAAGACGTGGCGGTAGCCGCCAAGATACTGAAGGGGAAGAAGGTGGCCCCCGGCACTAGGTGCATTGTTATAACCGCTTCGAGGAACGTGTACGTACAAGCCCTCAAGAAGGGTTACGTGAACGTCCTCACGGAGGCCGGCTGTCTGGTCACCTTCGGTACGTGTGGCCCTTGCGTGGGCGCGCACTACGGCGTCCTAGGGCCCGACGAGGTAGGGTTATTCACGACCAACAGGAACTTCAGGGGGAGGAGCGGACACCGGAGCAGCAAGGTTTACTTGGCCAGCCCCGCCACGGCCGCAGCCAGCGCCGTGGAGGGTAAGATCACCGACCCGCGGAAGTACTTGAAGGTCAGAGTAAGGGACATAGAGGTCTGAGCTCGGGGCCGGTCCACCTCCTCACCGCTCGGACTAGGTCCCGCAACCCTCATCGCTGAAAACCTCTCCCTCGGGTACGGGGCTCCGGGTCAAAAGGTTTTGAACGCGCCAAAGGACCCCCCAAGCTTCTCGGAGGCTTTGGACTTGTGGCATCGAGATCTGTACGAATTGGCCATGATGGCCGAGGAGCTCCGGAAGAAGACCGTCGGGGACATAGTTACTTTCGTGGCTAACTACAACATAAACTACACTAACGTCTGTGTCTACCGCTGCCCCCTGTGCGCCTTTTATAAGGAGAAGGGGGAGGAGGGAGCGTACTTTCTCTCAATAGAAGAGATGCTGAAGCAAGCCGCGGAGGCCGTATGGCTGGGCGCCACGGAACTCCACGTGGTCGGGGGAGTAACTCCAGAGCTTACGGTAGAGTACTTCGAAGAGTTCTTCTCTGAAGTGAAGAAGAGGTGGCCCTTCTTAACTATAAAGGCCTTAACAGCCACGGAAGTAAACTACTTGGCCAAGATAAATAAAATGAGCGTCAAAGAGGTGCTGGAGAGATTGAAGGAGGCCGGGCTCGACGCCATGCCCGGCGGCGGGGCCGAGGTGTTGGACGACGAAGTCCTCAAGGTAATAGCTCCAGCCAAGACTGCCGAGGAGTGGTTGAGGACCATTGAGATAGCACACGAATTGGGTATAAGGACCAACGCTACTATGCTTTACGGTCACGTAGAGAGGCCGGAGCACATTATTAGGCATTTGATGAGGATAAGGGAACTGCAAGAGAAGACTGGGGGGTTCCTCACGTTCATCCTCCTCAAGTTCAAGCCCGGGAACACGGAGCTCTGGAGGAGAGGGTTAGTGAGGCACGAAGCCCCGGCGGTCTACGACGCTAAGGTGGTCGCCATCTCCAGGATAGTGCTCAGCGGCTTCATAGACAACATATCCGTCTACTGGGTCGGGTACGGGAAGAAGTACGCCTCAGCTCTACTCAACTTCGGCGGCTCGGACTTGGTGGGCACGGCGTTCAGCGAGAAGATATTTAGGTCCGCCGAACCACACGATGGCTACGCTACCTTGGAGGAGTTGGCCCATTACGCGAGGACCTCCGGGAGGCTGCCCGCGCAGAGGGACACCTTCTTCAACATAGTAAAGTACTTGTAGGTTTACCACCTTCCCGGCCCCGGAAGCTGAGGGTTGGCAGCGGTCGAGGTTATGGACATCTGGAGATCCTTCGGTAAAAAGACCATACTGAAGGGTGTTAGTTTCGAGGTGAAGAAGGGGGAGATCTTCGGCCTCTTGGGGCCAAACGGCGCCGGGAAGACCACAACCTTGAGAATAATAACGGGAATACTCAAACCGGATAAGGGTGACGTGCTAGTTTACGGGAAGAGCGTCGTGAGGGAGAAGGATGAAGTTAAGAAGATGATCTCCTACCTGCCCGAGGAAAGCGACGTGTACTTGAGGTTAACCGGGTACGAGAACCTCAAGTTCTTCGCAATGGTATACTTCGACGACCCCGAGGAGAGGGAAAAGGCAATAGAAGAGGGAGTGAAGATGGCCAACTTGGGAGATGCTATACATAACTTGACAAAGACCTATAGCAAAGGCATGAGGAGAAGGCTAGCATTGGCGAGAACCTTAATGGTCCGTCCGAAGCTTGCGGTGCTCGACGAGCCCACCTCGGGCTTGGACGTTTACTCTTCCCTCAAGGTAAGGTCCAGTATAAAGGAGTTCGTAAGGAAGACCGGGGCCAGCGTGATACTCTCGAGCCACAACATGCTTGAGGTGGAGTACTTGTGTGACAGAGTTGCTTTTATAGTTAACGGAAAAATAGTGACCGTCGGCTCCCCCGAGGACTTGAAGAACGAATTTAACGCCAAAAATTTGGAGGAGGCCTTCGTGAAGGCAACAGAGGTGGGGGAGAGTGCAACTTAAGGCCGTCGTGTGGAAGGAGCTCAAGGACCTATCCAGAGACAGAAAGACTCTGTTCACTGCGGTCTTCTTGCCGGCGTTCATGCTCCCTTTGATGGCCCAGCTACTCGCGTTCGCGCTGAGGACGGTCCCATTGACGGTGGTAATAGTAAACCAAGACAAAGGGGCGGAGGTACCCCTTCTCTCGTTTCAGCCACTGCTCCCCTTTGAGTCCCAAAAGATTAACTTGGGGGATCAAGTAGTGAAAGTGATAAACGAAACGGTAAAGAAAATAAACCCGTCAACCAGAGTAGTCGTCGTTAAGAGCCTAGAAAACGTAAAGAACTACGACGTGATGGTAATCATACCGGAGGACTTCAGCATTAAGCTGTTAACCGTAGATCCTACAAAGTTCAACGTAACTGACGTGATTGTGTACTACAAGGCGAGCAGCAAAGGGGTGGGCGTCGGAACTACTACCGTTTACCAGAGCATAATACAAGCCTTGAGGACCATCTCGTCCCAAATTGCTGCCCAGAGGGCCCAAGTCCTCTTGGCTTGCTGTAATGCCACAGGAGCGACTCCGGAAGCAGTCTTAAACCCTTTGAGGGTGAGGACCCAGTACATAAGCCCGACTGGCGAGACAATAAGCAAGGTACAACTGGGTAAACTGATGAGCTCGAAGCTCCTCTTGTTCTCAGTCTTCTACGTCTCCGCGCCGGTGCTGGCATTCGTTAGCGACTCCGTAGCCGGTGAGAAGGAGAGGAAGACCTTGGAAACTCTCTTAGCTTCGCCGGTTAAGAGGAGGAATATAGTCCTCGGCAAGTTCTCGGCTACTTTGGTTTTGGGCTTAATAGCGGCTGTCGCGGACGTGGTCGGTCTGATCTTATACATCCAGACGCTCAATTCCCAAATAGCCGATATGGTCGCCCTGGGGGTGGAGAAAGGAATCATTACTTCTCTTACCATAGACCTCCCTACGGTGGCACTCCACGGAGTGGTCATGTTGATGGTAGTGGCTTCAACGGCAGCGATGCTTATGCCCGTGGCCGCGTTGACTGACAGCGTTAGGAGCGCCCAGTCCTTGGGCGGAGTGATACAGATGGTGCCGCTCCTAATAATTCTGTACTCCATGTACGCAGACATAAACACCATACCCATGCCCTGGAAAGCACTCGTCTTCCTCATACCCCATACCTACGCGGTCATGGCTATAGACCAAGCCTTGAAGGGGGCTTTGATAGAGTCCGCTGGAAGCGTGGGGGCCATGATACTCGCCACCGGAATCTTGTTGTGGATCACAATAAAGATATTCGAGAGCGAGGTGTTAGTGACCAGCTCCTTTAAGTTTGGAAAGAAGCGGTGAAGTTTTTTTGGCCAACCACTTGAGGCCCATAGCCTTTGCGAGTTCGTCGAGCATAACGTACAAGGCGTGCAGAGTTCCCCTCTGAGAGAGGGCCAAGGCTATCCTCATCCAGTCCATTCTGCCTATTATTACAATTACTAAGAGTGTGACCACCAGCAGCGTTATGACGCTCTCAGTGACGCTTACGTTGTATTCCTCCATTATCCTCGAGTACGCGTTTCCGAACGCTATACTTAGGAAGGTAATTATTATCTTGCCAAGCCACACTGCCAAGAAGAACTTAGTCAAGGGGTATCTCGCCGCACCCAAGGGGACGTAGAGGACGTCGTCCGGGAGGGGCAGCGCGGCGAACAAGAAAATGGCCACAAATATGCCCCTTTGAGCTATTTTAGAGAAGAGCTCGAAATTCTTCCTCATCTTCTCCGGCAACAGTTCGGACGTGCCCACGCCGGCCAAGTAAACTACCACCTTTCCCAAAGCCGCGCCCAAGCCGCCCACGACGGACCAGAGGACCGCCTCGGGGAGGCTCAAGTTCTTCTGGGCAGCCAAGGCAGCTATTAGGGCCAAGTAGGGGACTGTGGCGTAAGGTATAGCGTTGCCTACGAAGGAAATTAAGAAAACCCCGAAGGGGCCGTACTGTTCAGTTAACGCCGCTAATGTCTTCGTTATGTCCTCTATCGGATCGCCCAACGAACGCTTCCCGAATGCGCTGGGGAGGCAAGAATTTATCTCGACCTCGAGCGAGCCGTGTCAGGGGGCCGAGCGTGTCCTTCGAAGAGAGGTTTATAGAGCTCGAAGAGGAGGAGCTGCTGGAAGAGGAGGACTACATACTGGAGGAGGAGACCTTGGAGGACGAGCTCGAAGAGGAGTACATCGATGAGGAAGAGGAAGAGGAGGCTTGAACGCGGACGGGATCAAGTTCGGCGTTGTGCTCGCTCTCTCCTTCATATTTTCCTTGAGCTTCTATAACTTCGGCAGAGAATTCATAAATAAACCGCCGTTCAAAAACAACTACATAAGTGACGAAGTTTGGTACGTGTCGGCGTCGAGGAACCTCTTGAGGGAGGTCTTCCACGCTTACCCCAACTCTTCAAACGCTACAGTCCAAGCAAAGGACATAGTCTCGTTAACTAAATTCATTTCCCTATATTCCTCAAAGTACGGAGTAGAGTACTCGGAGCCCTACTCTAAAATAGAGAACGCCACTTACGTGGTCGGGAACTCCACCGAGGGCATAAAGAAGCTTATGATGGACGCTGAGAAGTTCAACATAACCTTGGTTCAGCCCGGATGGAAGTACCCAGACCAAAAGGGTATACTAAAATACTTGAACTTGGAACACCCTCCGCTGGCCAAGTACATAATTGGCCTCAGCTTGTTGAGGGACGACGTTCCCCCGAGTTGGAGACGCCCCGGAGTAGCGCTGGGGACGGCGGCCCTATTCGTCCTCCCCGTGGCGCTCTACATGTACTCCAAGAGCTTGATACTGTCCCTGGGTTCGCTCCTCTTACTCTACTTCGACGAGGCCTTTAGGGTTATGTCTATGGTAGCTATGCTCGATGGGTACGCGGCCTCCTTCTCGGTCATCTCGTTGGCAGCCCTCCCCCTGAGCCCGGCCCTCGCAACGCTGTTCTACGTGTTGGCCTCCAACTCTAAATACACAGCTTTGTTCTACTTCATACCGCTGGCGTACGTCTACCGTTACGAGAGGGGCAAGAGCCCGCTGGGCTCGGCGCTCAGGCCGTTGACTTCCTTCGCGGTAGGCTTAGCGCTCCTCTCGCTACCAATAATTTTGAGCTTGGGCTTCGAACAGTGGCTCGCCCGCTTGGTGGGAGGAGTCAAATGGTTCTTGACCTCCCGGCCCTCAGGCCCCCCGCCGGCCAGCCCGTTAGACTGGCTAACCGGCAAACAGCCCAGCCCGCTCTACGTCGACCCCGCGCTCTACGTCTACACTAACCCTTCCATCCTACAGCTCGGGCTAATCTCCTTCTTCGCCCTTTATCCTCTCAGGGGGAAGAGGGCCTACAAACCGGCGTGGCTGGCGAGCCTCTACTTAGTCTCGGCGCTGCTCGGGCTCAGCGCCGTCTACTTGGCCGGCAACAAAACTCTATATACATTTTACGTAGCCGTGTTCACCCCGATGGCCGATGTGGCGGCCGCCGGGCTGGCGGCCCTCTTGGCGGACTGGGATTCGGCCTACGAGTCCTTGGACTGGTGGATTAAGTTGCTCAAGGGTTTGGCGGCTTGGTCGTTAGGGAAGGCGAGGCTCGAGTGCAAGCTCGAAGGGTCTTAAGAGAGGGAGGAGGAACGACCTCGGGAGGAAAGTTTGGAGGAGGGTAAGGTCTACGTGATAACGGATCCGGACACAGCCCCCCTCTTCAAGCTGGCGGGGGCCTCGGTGGTGGAAGTGCGTTCGCCGGAGGAAGCTAAGCGGAGGTTGTTGGAGCTGCTCAAGTCCCCAGACGCGGCCGTGGTGTTGGTCTCGAACGACGTCGCCGTTGGAATAGAGGAGGAGGTGAAGGACATATCGTCTAAAGTGTCCAAGCCCGTAGTTACACTGATACCGGGGAGGAGGTACAAGCCGCCCAAGTTAGACCCCAACGAGGTCTTGCTCAAGGCGCTGGGCTTCGGGTGAGAGGTAAAAAGATCCGAAGTCCAAGAGTAGGGGGAGGAAGCCTTGGTGAAGGTAGAGTTCGCGGGGGACGTGAAGAACTTAACAGCTTATATAGAGAAGGACGCTAAGGTCAAGATAGAGACCGTAGTGGAGGAGGCTGTCAAGGAAGCGGAGAAGCTCCTCAACGAAAAGAGGGAAGAGCTCTTGGAGAGGGCAATTATAGACGTAGAGAAGCTGCTCTCCGACGTTCAGACCAAATTGAACGCAGAGAAAAGCTCGATAGACATGGAGGTGAGGAGGAAAGTAGAGGAACGCAAGAAAGAGCTCTTCCAGAGGGTGATAGAGGAGGCGCGAAAGAGGGCCGTGGAAGAGGCCGAGAAGAGGACTGAAAGGTACAAGAAGTTCTTGGAGAAGGCACTTACGGCGATGTCCAGCGAGGCCGGCGAGGACGAGGTAATAGCCTACGTGAGGGCCGAAGACGTGGAGGACGCGAGGGCCGTGGTGCAAGAGAAGGGTCTAAAGAATGTGGTTGATGTCAAGGACGTTAACGAAATAGGGAGGAAAATTGAGGGAGGAGTCTTGGGTAAGTCCAAGAACGGCGGAGTGTGGTACAACTACACCCTAGAGAAGTTCTTCGACGAGACGCTGAGGGAAACGTACTCAAAGGTTTTGGAGGTCTTGGGCTTCTAGCCCCTCGGCAAGGGAAACGTTCCCCACCGCCGGGTCGGCTTACCGTCGTTTCCTCACAGGGGATGAGGAGCCACGGGACGTGAGCGGTGATCGGACCTGTCTCAACCGACCTCCTTTATCCTCTTCAACGCCTCAACTATTTCTATACCAGTGCTGGTGCCTATCACAGAGGCGCCCGTCTCTATAAACGAGAGAGCTTGTACGGGCTCCCTTATCCCTCCGGAAGCCTTCACCTCTAGCCCCGGCGCCGCCATCTTAACAACGTAAACGTCCCTCAAGCTCGTCTTGTGTAAAGTGCCGGTCGCCGTCTTCAAGAAGTCCGCCCCGAGCTCGTACAGCACTTTAGCTACCTTTGCCAACTCCCCGTCGCTTAACACGGGCGCCTCGACTATGACCTTCACCACGTCGAACCCGACCGCCCTGGCAACGCCCAACGCGCTCCGCACGTACTCCTTGTACTTGTTTATGTCATCCTTAGCCAAGTAGGGAGAAGCCACAACGTCCACCTCTTCCGCCCCGGCGTCCCAAGCCTCTTCCATTTCAGCCTCTATGGCTCTCAATGGGGACTCCCCGAAGGGGAAGTTCACCACCGCACACGTCCTCCCCTTCCAAACCTCCTTGAAGGCCCTAACAGTCCTTGGAAAGCCCACTAGGGACCTAAATGGGTACTTAGAGGACCTTTCGGCAAAAGCCTTAGCGTCGTCATATGTGGAAACTAAGAGGGTCTGGTCTATTCTTGAAGCTAGCTCCTCGGGACCGTAAGCTTTAACTAAGGAGAGCACGTCCACTCCGGGCGCCCGTCGAATAGGAAGCGGGGCGGAGCTTAATGTGTGAAGCATAGTCAGATATATGCCGTATATTCAAACTCGGGCCGGGTCGCGGAGAGTTGCCAGTGAAGCCGGGCAAGTACTTCGAGAGCGGGGCTTGGGCCGCCTCTATGGGCGCCCTCGCTGTGGGGGCCAACTTCTTCGCCTATTACCCGATAGAGCCCGCTACGGACATAGCGGAAGAAATGATAAAGAACGGGCCGAAGCAAGGGATGGTCGTCTTCGAGGCAGAGGACGAAATATCCGCCCTCGGGGCCGCGATAGGGGCATCTTGGGCAGGGGCGAAGGCCTTCACCTCCACCTCCGGCCCGGGCTTCTCGCTAATGCAAGAGCACATATCTTACGCGGCCATGACTGAAACCCCTGTCGTGTTGATAAACGGCATGAGGGAGGGCCCCTCAACCGGCCAAGCCACCAAGGCCGCCCAACAAGACGTCATGCAGGCCAAGTGGGGCGGGCACGGCGACTACGAGACCGTTGTTTATTCCCCCCACAACGTTCAAGAAATGTTCGACATGACTGTTAAGGCTTTCAACGCCGCCGAGAGGTGGAGGGTCCCGGCGCTGGTAATGGCAGACAAAATGACTGTGCTCCTAATGGAAGAAGTAGTGATACCGGAGAAGGTAGAGGTGGTAAACCGCAAGAGGCCCAAAGTCCCTCCGGGTCAGTTCAAGCCCTTCGAGCCCGAGGAGGACTTGGTCCCGCCGATGCCGGAGTTCGGAGAGGGCTACAGGGTACACGTCACCGGCGTTACCCACGACGAGAGGGGGATACCGGTTAGCGAGGACCCCTGGGCACACCACAAGCTGGTAAAGAGGTTATGCGACAAAATAAGGAAGAATAGGGACAAGATAGTCGAGTACGAGCTCTACGGGGACCCCGAGCCGCAAGTGCTGCTGTTCGCCTACGGCTTCCCCGCCAGGGCGGCTAAGGAGGCGGTTAACTTGCTCAGAAAGAAAGGAGTGAGGGCTGCCCTCTTCAGGCCGAAGACCTTGTGGCCCTTCCCGGACAAGGAGCTCAAGGAGGTAGCGGCCAAGGCCGAGAAGGTGGTCGTAGTAGAGTGGAACTACGGCCAGATGCTCCATAACGTCTTGAAAGTTGTCCCCGAGGAGAAGGTTTCCTTCGTTTATAGGATAGGGGAGATCCCGATTCCTCCCGAAGAGATCTTGGAGGAGGGAGGTGTTAAGATATGAGCTTGGTGGAAGCTAGGAAGAAGCTCGAGCGGATGCCCCAGATGGGCTTGGCCCGGACCGAGGCATTGCCCCACAGCCTCTGCCCGGGTTGCGGGATAGGAACCATATTGAACTCGTTCCTAAGGGCTATGGACGAGCTCGCCCGAGAGGGGAAGCTGGACCCGGACAAGCTGGTGGTGGTCAGCGGCATAGGCTGTTCCGGCAGGATCAGCGGGTTCATCAAAGTAGACTCCATGCATACTACCCACGGAAGGCCAGTGGCCTTCGCCACCGGGATAAAGCTGGCGAAGCCGGAGCTGAACGTTTGGGTGTTCGGCGGGGACGCGGACTTGTTCCAAATAGGCTTGAACCACACCCTCCAAGCTGCCAGGAGGAACATAGATATAAACGTAGTAATGGTGAACAACTTCAACATAGCCATGACCGGAGGGGTGCCCACCGTCACCACCCCGCCGGGCTCGGTGACCAAGTACTCCCCCAAGGGCTGGCTGGAGAGGTCCTTCAACATCCCCAAGCTCGTGGCTTCGGCCGGCGCCACTTGGGTGGCGCGCTGGACGACCGCTCACCCCTTCCAGCTGAAGAACGCCTTCAAAGAGATGGCACTGAGGAAGGGCTTCAACTTCTTGGAAGTGGTGTCCCAGTGTCCGGTGCTCTACGGGAGGTACAACAAGTTCAGAGACCCGTACAGCATGGTTGAATACTTCATGAAAATGAGCAAACCCGTGAGGAAGCCAAACGACCCGCAAGCGCTGGAGGAGGCCGCCATAGAGTTCGGCAAACCCATTTTAGTGGGCAAGTTCGTGGAGAAGGAAGCTCCCGAGTACGTAGAGACCTTGTACCAGATGTTGGGGGTGAAACAATGATTCAAGATGTAAGGATAACCGGGATAGGGGGTCAAGGAATACTTACTATGGGGAAGATATTGGGGGCCGCGCTGGTAAGGGAAGGAAAGTACGCCACGCTCGTACAGAACTTCGACACCTTCATTTCCGGAGGAGAGAGCACGGCTGACATGAGGGTCAGCGACGAGCCCGTGGAGTACCCGGTCTTCGAGTACGCGGACATAACAGTGTTCATGGCGCCTAAGACCTACCCCAAGTACATAAAGAAGGTGAAGGAAGGTGGGGTCGTAGTCGTAAATTCCGACGTTATAAAGGAGAGGCCGGAGGGTAACTTCAAGGTGATAGAAGTGCCGGCGTCCTCTATAGCTAGGAGGTTGGGCAACGTGAGGGCGGCGAACATGGTCATGCTCGGGGCGCTGGTGGCGAGGCTGTCCCTAGCGAGACCCGAGGTAGTCGAGGAAATAATAAAGGATAGGTTCGGGAGCAAGGCAGAGCTTAACATCAAGGCGTTCAGGGAGGGGTTGAAGATAGGGGGTGAGGCTTGATGGCCAAGTGGAGGATTGAGATAATTGAGGAGTTCTGTAAGGGATGCGAACTGTGTGTCAAGGTTTGCCCCATAACTAACCTGTACAACGCCGGGAAAGTGGACAAGCCAGTGTTGAGGATGAGCGACCGCTTCGGCTACCAAGGGTACCCGGTAGTGGAAGTGGTGGACCCGACGAAGTGTACGGGCTGTCACCTATGCGACTACACTTGTCCCGACTTGGCTATCCACGTAATGAAGGAAGAGTGATTTTTTCAGTTAGTCCCCTCGCGCGCGGACCTTCGTCCTCAAACCCCTCCTCGCTTCGAGGCCCCGCCCGAACGGGTGAAGGGGACGCAACCCCTCCCCGACGAGGTCGTCCGCGCTCGGGCCGCTCGAACACGACCACTTCCTTCACTTTCAAACCTTCTTGATTTCCTTTCTAAACCGTTGAAGAACGCCACGTAAGCCTCGCCGCCTTCTACGGCGATGGCGCAAGCGACCTTTGTCTCCCACGCCCCGAAGTCCTTGGGCTTGAGGCAGCTGGGCCCCAGCGCGCTAACCTCACTGAGCTCGAGGAGCGTCCCTAAGCTGTGGGACCCACGGCCTTGGTTGTGCAGAGGGGAGTGGAGTCGAGTTGGAACTTCTGGTGCGGCGGCCGGGATTTGAACCCGGGATCTCCGGCGTGGCAGGCCGGCGTCCTAGTCCAGGCTAGACGACCGCCGCAGCTCCCGGGAGAGGGGTCGGAGGGTTGTTAATAAATTTTTTGATGAAGCGCTTTCGACCTCGCGGGTCCGAGGACGTTGAGACCTCTTTCGACCTAACGCTGGAGGACGGGGAGTTCGTTCTCCCCGGCTCTAAGGCGGTGCACGAATAGTCGATTTTATTAAATTGGCCAGTTGCCAATGGCTTTTGTCTTTCGGTTTTTTCTTTTTTATTTTAATGATGAAAAGATAGCTCAACTTCTCCGTCATTTAAGTGATCCTCCAACCACTTGGGCTTTGCCCTAGGTCAGGGCTCGCCGTTACTAAGAAACCCTACTAAGCCTTCCAGCAGGCTTACCGGAACGAAGAGGGTTGCGATTACATTCTTTATCGTGCTATTTTTGAAAATCAACTCGGTTAGGGATGCTGCAAGAGAAACGTAAGTTTGTACAGTTTTTCCGTCTAGGTCGAATTCTGCCTTGAAGTATCTGAGCACGTTACCCATACTTGTGACAAACAATACGGTGTTATTGTGCCCGTCCACCATTGTTATCCCTCAACCACGTCTTAACATAGTTTATGGAAAACGTTTTCCTCTTACAGCCTCACCCGGAAGAGCTCCGCCCACTTAGACGGCATGAACCTCGCTATGGCTGCTGCCAGCGGGGGCAGTATTCTGGTCTGTACGTAAACCGTCGTGGGCCCCCTCACCCTTATGATATATCCCTCTCCTCCGGTGAAGAAGCTCTTCAGTCCGCCGAACTTCTCCACCCTCCACTCCGCGTCGTCGGGGAGGGCCACGAAGTGCATGTTGTCTATCACAATTTCTTCGTCAACATTTATTTTCAATATGTCTCCGTAGCTGGAGACCCACAGCCCCCCTTCGCCACAAGCCCTCAGCCAGACCAAGTCTCCCAAGAAGAGTCCCTTCTGACCCTTCCAAGCTAAGTCGAGCTTCAAGTTTCCGAAGTGGGCTACGTACGAGTAGTCTTGAACGATCCAACACTCCCCCTTGACCTCTATGTACTCGACCCCTCCGGGGAGGCTCGGGCTCAACCAAACCACGCCCGGCCCCTCGAAGACGTTGTGGAAGACGGTCTCTCCGGTCAACAGCTTCCGTCCGACGGCCTCGGCCAGAGCCTTCAAGACGTTGTTCTCTTCCTCCAAGTCTATTAGGACGGTGTCAACCTTTAAGTCGCCTTTCATCATCATCATAGCTCCTGCCTCTGCGTAGAGCCTCTCTCCCTTCTCCAGCTCGACCCTTATTACAGGATAGGCCTCGCCCTCCAGGGCCCACTTCAAACCTTTCGCCCCCGGAAACTACCGGATATATCCTCGGAAGCTTTACTGTAGAACGGAAGAGGGCCTTGAGCTTTCCGAGGCTCCGCCCGCGCAGGCTGAGGAAGAACTTGTACCTCAGGGACTTGGTCTCGGAAACTAGGATATCCCCCAGAGATTTCATATACCCCATATTCGTAAAAGAGGGCATAGACAAGCCGGAAGAGATAGGCGCGATGCCCGGCCAGATGAGGTGGCCGGTAGGCGAGGCGCTGGTGAAGCACGTCCAAGAGGCCTTGGACTTGGGAGTCAGGTCGGTGCTGCTCTTCGGGATACCCAAGGAGAAGGACGAGCTCGGCTCTTCGGCCTACGACGACGAAGGGGTTGTCCAGAGGGCTGTAAGACTCCTCAAGAAGGAGTTGGGGGACGAAGTGGTGGTCTTCACGGACGTCTGTCTCTGTCACTACACCTCTCACGGCCACTGCGGGGTGTTAACTAAGAGGTGCCGGGGCGAGCTCTGCGAGTACGTGGTGGACAACGACAAGACGTTGGAACTGTTGGCGAAGGTAGCCCTCTCCCACGCCAAGGCCGGGGCCGACGTAGTAGCTCCGTCCTCTATGATGGACGGTATGGTATTGGCCATAAGGGAAGCCTTAGATAAGGAAGGGTTCGTCGATGTAGCCATTATGAGCTATGCAGTAAAGTACGCGTCCGCCTTCTACGGCCCCTTCCGCGAGGCCGCCGGCAACGCCCCGCAGCGCGGGGACAGGAGGACCTACCAAATGGATCCCCGGAACGGGGAGGAAGCCTTGAAGGAGTCCCTCTTGGACGTCGAGGAGGGGGCGGACATACTAATGGTGAAGCCGGCGCTCTCCTACTTGGACGTAATAAGGAGGGTTAGGGAGGCCTTTCCTCACTATCCCCTAGCCGCGTACAACGTCAGCGGAGAATATAGCATGGTCAAGGCAGCGGCCGAAAAGGGGCTGGTGGACGAGAAGAAAATAGTCCTCGAGATACTACATTCGATAAAGAGAGCTGGCGCGAACATAATAATAACGTATCACGCATTGGAGGCCTCCAAGTGGCTCAAGGAAGGGTTGGACTTGAAGGTATTCTAGTCTTTGACCGTTCCCCAGCCCGCCAGCCTCCAGCGGCCTTGTATTCTCCTGCTGAACGCCACTCTGGCCCCCTTCCAAGCCACTGCCGGCCGCTGGAGCTTCACGGTCATCTCGTCTTTCTTCAAGTCGGTTACGACCCCTATGGTTATGTTGGTACCTATGGTTAACATTAGGACCTCTCCCCTCCTCAAGGGGGTCATCTTCATCTCGCCCCCTCTAAACCCCACCACGCGGTCGAGCAAGTGGTACTCTAACGTGAGCTGATCGTAGACCGGCGGCAACTCGCCGGGCCTCCCTACCACGCTCCCCACGAGCGCGTCCGCCTTGGTCACCGAGGGGTCCAGCCTGGTGCCCACCGCCACCAGCCCGCCGGGTTTGGCCTCCTCCACCTCAACGTTGCCGAACCTCAAGCTTACGACCTCGCTCTCCAAGGGGACGTACTCAACCTTGTTTCCGCTTCTGACTGCGTAGCCTGGCCTTATCTCTATCCTGTCCCCCACTCTCAGCTTCCCCCTCATTAGGGAGCCTCCCACCACGCCCCCCACGAGCTTTTCCGGGGGCGTGCCCGGCCTGTTCACGTCGAAGCTCCTAGCTATCCACATAAGGGGCGGCGACTCCAAGTCCCTAGGAGGCGTGGGTATTTCCTCTTGTATGGCCTCCAAGAGCGCGTCTATGTTTGCCTTGTGCAGGGCGCTTACCGGCACCACCACCGCGTCCTCCGCCCAAGTTCCCTCTAAGAACTTCTTGATCTGTTGGTAGTTTTTCATAGCTTGTTCCTTACTTACCACGTCTATCTTGTTCTGGACTACAACTAACTTCCTAATTCCTATTATGTCCAGAGCCATGAAGTGTTCCTTGGTCTGCGGCTGAGGACAAGGCTCGTTGGCAGCTATGACCAGTAGGGCCCCGTCCACCAGAGAGGAGCCGGAAAGCATGGTAGCCATCAACACCTCGTGTCCCGGGGCGTCGACGTAAGAGACCCTCCTCTGGAGGACGGGCTCGCTCCCCTTGGGACACCTCGGGCACTTGGGCTCCGGGGAGTAGGCGTCGGGCTCGCGACAGTCTGTACACTTGTATATGTCCCCGTCAGCGTATCCCAGCTTTATGGTCATGCCCCTCTTGAGTTCCTCGCTGTGCTTGGCGGTCCACACGCCGGTGAGCGCTTGGACCAAAGTAGTCTTCCCGTGGTCCACGTGCCCTACCACGCCGATGTTAACCTCGGGCTGCACTTCCCTCTCTTCCACTCCTATGACCCCGCGACCCTTCCGGGAGAAGGCCTTAAGAAGGTCGGCTCGGACGAGAATTCCTCCCTCACCGTTCGGGCGGGGTTACCCACCTCATCGCCAACCACAGGGGAGATAAGGGTGAGAGTTTTGAGTGCTTAGGGTCTTGTTGTGGAAAAGGTAGTTCCCTTCATACCGAGCCCGCTGAAAGTGGTGAGGTCGGCCCTCGAGCTGGCCAGGGTGGGGCCGGGCGACGCGGTTTACGACTTGGGCTCGGGAGACGGCAGGGTTGTCGTGTTGGCGGCCAAGCTGTACGGCGCCAAGGCGGTAGGAGTGGAGGTCGATGATGCATTGGTTTTGTTATCAAAAATGAAGATAAAAGAGGAAGGTCTCGAAGACAAGGTGAAAATACTAAAGAAAGATTTTAGGGAAATAAGCTTGAGAGAGGCCACGGTGGTATACTTATACATATACTACGACGTAATTAGGGACATGATATTGGATAAGTTGGAAGAGCTCCGTCCGGGAGCGAGGGTGGTGACGTTGGAGATACCTGTCCCGGGCTGGATGCCGGTGGCGAAGAGGGGCGTCCAAGACGAGGCCGGGGTAGTTAGGACTTTGTACTTGTACATCAAGGGGATTTCGGACCCCTCTTCGTGGAGGAACGAGGAAGCGCGCAAGGAGTGGCTAGAGGAGTTCCAAAAGAACTTGTGGGGCCTCACCTACTTAACTCGCTCAAAGTCCTCTTGAAGCCGTAGCCTTCCAGCTCGAGCTTCAGCCCTCTGGCGCTCAACTCGTCCACGTACGACCACTTGTTGGCGGTTACGTTTATGCAGACCTTAAAGTCGTGTAACGACTTCAAATAGACATACTCTACGTCCAACGTCTTGTCCGGCATGAGCCTCCTGTCCAAAATTACCTTTAATTTCACTAACATGTTCAAATCCAAATCCGGTGCCAACGGAGGCGACTTGAGACAGACGACGTACTCCCCCGGCCCCGCTTCGGTCGCCGGAACCCCGTCCTTGAACCACTCAATCTGAGCATACTCAGAAACGAATTTTAAAATCCTAATAACGTCGTAGACCGGAATTGAGGCCACGACAGCGCTGCACTTCCCGGCCTCTTCGTACTCCTTTAGAGTGCACTCTTTCAAGTACAAGTCTCTCAGCCCAACGTAAATTTCTGTGTCCTTAAGGCGTAACTCGATCGTCCTCTTCTCATGAGGCTTTAGGTAAGCTTCGTAGAACATCTCGTCGGCGTCGTCTTCGTAGTCCCCCCATATTTGGAGAACTACCGTATCGTTTGACTTGTTCTCCACTACCATTCTCAACTGCCGACCTGGCGTTAGAGGCAACTTAGTTAAGATCTTAATATCCAGATAGCGCGGCTCGGCGTCTAAGACCTTGTAGTACACGAAACGGCTTATTTGAACCGAATCGCCCGAATTGGTGGACGCCTTCAGATCTACATAAATTCCCCTTACCTTGGATAACAACCCCAAGATCGTTTTGACCGCGGTGTACGCGAGGGAGTACGGGGGCGCTCCGAGGCCCCCGGAGGTTAGAAGCTTAGCGGACGCCGACAGTATGCCTTTTATTATGTTTTCTTTCCTTTGTTTCTCGAGCAACGAGATAAACATGTCAGTTCCCTTGATACTTGCTATGCAATTCTCCCTACCAGGAACTCCGACTAAGTGAACTGTGAACAACTCCACGTCCTTGCCCATTTGGACGTCTGCCTTGAACGACGCTTCTAACGTAACCGGTACGCTCGAGGAAGCGCACGCAGCGACGAACGCGCTGCCGCGCTTGGGGAACCCGAAGAACGTGCTTAACGATTTCGGAACGAAGTAGACGACGCTGTAAGTTTTGTTGTTTAGAACGAAATCGGCCTCATCGATTGTTACGTTAAGCTTTACAAGCTCGAACAAAAACCCGTGTGCAAGGGAAATACCCAGCGTTAACAAGAGCGCTAGGAGGCCCCTCACGTTTCCATCGTCAACGTGAACTCAGAGGACCATTTTGAACTGCGTGTAAGGCGGTAAGGAATCTCCTGAAATTAGCGCCCTCGAGGAGGAGCCCGCGGGAGCGACTTGATAGCTAGGGCCTTAGTGGCTTACTCATTATTGATTTTCACTATAGCTTTCTTGGTATCTCCCTTTTTCACTAACCTCCACATGAACTTGATGAGGGCCGCCCTAGTCCTCTTCCCTCACGGGGTCGCGCTCGCCTACGTGGCCAGCTTGAGTAAAGATAAAGAGAGGTGGAGCGTCTACGTCAACGTCCCCTTGTTCGCCCTGCCGCTCAGCTACGATTTAATGAAGCATTATCTGCTACTGCCTTCCCTACACCTAGCCTACTGGTCGTTTAGGTCCTCTTTCAAGTGGAGAGGACCATTCAAGAGGTCTCTTCAAATGGTTACCATTTCCTACATAGCTTTGGCTATGTATTCAGTAACTAGTGCTGACCCCGTTACGGACGCGGTGAGACTCCTAGCCTATCCGTTCACGTTGATATATGCGGTCTCTTGCCAGTCGTTCCCCAAAACCTTCGAGGACGAGGCCCTCTGGCCCTTGGCCTTTGCCAGCTCTCTCCTAGCGTTCGCGCTCCTCGCCTACCCCAACCCCTCCTACGCGTTGGGCTTAGTATCCCCCTTGACTTACTTGTTCGCAGCTAAGTTCTACAACCTTCCTAAGTATTATAGGATGGTGATGAAGGCCAAAGGGGTAGCGAGGAGGGCCCAAGAGTACTTCTGGTGGGGTCACGCCTTCGTGGTCCCCTCGTCCTTCTTGCCCCTCTTGGTCAAGTGGCCCTTGGCCTCGCTGCACCTCTCCCTCTTGGGCTTCGTCGCCCTCCACATATTCGTTCACTTCCCCATGATGATTCCAATAATTCTGAGAACACCTAACAAGAGGAAGTACTGCAAGCTCCCCTTCCCGCTGGCCCTCGCTTCCGCGCTCCTCTGGCCCTACCACAGACACTTGGCCTACTCTCTGTTCCTCTTGGCCTACATAACGCTATTGCTCTCGACCTTCGAGCTCCCCGGGGAGCGAAGTGCTGGCGGTGGCGGTGCCGAGAAGGGAGGCTCAGAGGGTCCTCGAGGAGCTCAGAAGAATGGACGTCATTGATCAAAATTATAGGATAAAGGAAGTCGGCGACAAAGTGCTCATACCGGTCAAGGTCCCAGTGGAGGGCTACGAAGTTGTGGAGGCGGAGTTGGAGAGGAGAGTGAAGCCGAGGAGCTTGAAGGAGTGTTTGAAGGAGAGGCTGGGGGAGGGGGACTGGCCACGGTCCTTCAGCGTGGTGGGCGACGTAGCGGTCATCTCGCTGAAGGATGAGGGATTGTTGAAGTACTCGAAGGAGATCTGGGAGTGCGTAAAGGCCTCTCAGAAGAGGGTCAAGTCCCTCTGGGCCAAGCTCGGGACTGAGGGAGAGTACAGGGTGGCGAGGTTGGTCCACCTAGGGGGAGAGAGGAGGACGGAGACTTTGTATAAGGAGTACGGATTAACGTTTAAAGTAGATTTGGCCAAGGTTTACGTAAACCCCTCGCTCAGCGAGGAGCACAAGGAAGTAAGCGACGCGGTTAGGGACGGAGAATCAGTTTTGGACATGTTCGCCGGCGTCGGCTTCTTCCCCGTTCACATAGCCTCCAAAAAGAGGGCACTGGTAGTGGCAGTTGACTTGAACCCCAATGCTGTTAAGCTTATGATAGATAATATCGAAATAAATAAGAAAAAGCTGAAAGGGACTATAATACCGATCATGGGCGACGCCTTGGAGGTGAGCAAGCTATTCAAAGAAAAGAGCTTTGATGTAGTAATAATGAACTTACCGCACAAGGCCGAGGAGTTTTTAGAAATTGCTAAGAGGTTGGCAAGGAGAATTATAATACTTTACACTGTCGGAACGAAGGAGGAGGTAGAGATGAAGTACCCCGGCTGTGAGAAGAAGGGAGTGCTAGACTACTCTCCCGGCAAACTCATTTGGAGGGTGGAGCTGACCCCGGCTTGCTGGGGCGAAGTTTGAGGTACCCGAGGGAGAGCCTCGCGCTCTACGCCTTCAGCTGGCAGTTCGACGGGAAGTGCGGCTACGGGGAGTTCGAGGGAGCGCCCTTCAAGTTCTGCCCTCCCAACGAGGCCTACGGGGAGCCGGAGGTAATCTCCAAGGCCTTGGGGCTGAACGAAGATTTGGACGAATTTTATGAGGTCGCGAAGGACGACCCGCTTTTGTGGTGTGTGGCTAAGAGGTACTGGGGGCTGAGGCCGCGAACGCTCGGTCTCTGGGAGGCCGTCGTTGTGGGCGTGGCGCAACAGAACGCGAGCTTCAAGCAGGCGTGGTCCAACCTCTACAAACTCCACCTAATTGCGTCAAGGAAGGTGAACGTCTTCGGAAGGGAGTACCTAAGGTTCCCGGGGCCGGAGGAGGTGGACGAGAGGACTTTGAGGGCCGCGGGCTTCGGGTACAGAACGAGGTTCGTAATGGCTGTAAAGGAGGTACTTGAGGGCCACAAGCTCTCCTGTTCGGAGGTGGACGTCTTAAAGGGAGTGAAGGGCATTGGAGACTACACGCTGGGCTTGGTGAAGCTGTTCGCATGTCGCGACTATTCCGCCCCCGTGCTTGACCGGTGGCTGAGGGCAGTTTACGAAGAGGCTTACGGAGGGCTGGATAGGTATTACGAGTTCGGGAAGTGGAAGGGCCTCGTCTCCTTGTTGACCACCGTAGCCTTGGACGCCGTTCCGCTCACGAGGGCCCTAGAGAGGGTGAGGAGAGGCGAGGTCTGCCCCTCGGAGGAGCCCAGCCCTCTAACCCTCTGGAAGCACTTCTGATACCTCCTAAGCCCTAAGCCTCGCCGGGCGCGGAAGGGTTGTGGCTCGAGGTCCCGCTGCACGTCAGCGGCTTGTGGAGGCCCGTCTGGAGGAGGTCCCCCATAAGCACCGGCTCCTTGGGGGCCGGGATCTTGCTCAAGCCCGGGGCGGTCTGCGTCCCCGGCGGCCCGCGTCCTCCAGTGCCCACGGCCATGGGGAGGGTGGAGTGCAAGCTCCCGGTCCCCGTGGGGAAGGGGTTCGCGACCTCTGCTGCAATAGCCCTTGCCTCTGCGATTTTTAAGTACAAGAACTTCGTAGAGGCGGTGGCCAAGGCACACGCGGCAGAAGTGCTGAACAAGACCGGTTTGGGCGACGTTATGGCAATAGCCTACGGAAGGGGGGTCGCGGTTAGGACCGAGGCCGGAGGGCCGGGCTGGGGGAAGGTGTTGAGCGTACGGGTCCCGCACAAAGCCTTCGTGGTCGGCTTTACCGTAAGGGGCCCCTTCGCCGACACCCCGAGCATGCTCTCTTCCCTAGACGTGAGGGAAGCTTTCGAAGAAGCTTGGAAGACCTTATTAGACGGGATGGACTTCTACTCCTTCTTAGATGCGTCGGAAGCCTTCTCCAGGAGGGTAGGGTTCCTGAAGCTGATGGACCCGGGGGTCTTAAGGTTGCCCGGAGTTATGGGGGGTTACGTGAAGAAGTCTGCGGCGGTCGTGTTCGTCGAAGGAGCCTACCTAGAGGACGTACTAGGTAAAATAAAAAAAGTTTACAAGGACGCGAGGGCGTTCGTTCCGGCCTCGTTCTACATTAAGGTCATTCCGTAGAACAGCAAGTATATTCCCGCAACGAGCATAAATGCGTTGGTTATAATCTCTATCTTTTCGCTATTTCTAATTATCTTTTCGGCCAGCCCTCTGACCCTCGGCCCCGCCCAGCTGACTGTGAAGAGCGGGGCCGCCACGCCCAAGGCGAAGCCGGCTAGCGTCTGTGGCCCCCCGCCGCTGGCTATCAAGAGCAGCGCCCCTATGACCAAGGGCAAGTTACACTGAACTGACAGGAAGCCGTAAATGAAGCAGAAAGCCTTTCCTCCGCCCTTGCCCAATGAGCCGGCGCTGAAGCTTATTGGAAGCTTCAACAGGCTTGCGACGCTTATAGCTACTATTACCGTGCCTACCACCGGTATCAAGAACTTCTGCAGTTCCAAGGCCGCGGTGGAAAAGGTCAAGAACAGAGCCCCTAGGAACGCGACCCCTGCACCGGCCGCGAGCGCGCATCCAATGGCCGAGAGGACGGAGGACTTCCTCTCCCTTAAGCTCCTAGTTACGTACGTTACGAACAAAGGGAAGTTGCAGGGGGACACCGCGGCCCCTACTCCGGCGGCCAGGCCTACCAAGAACATGAGCGCCGGCGCGGCAGATTCCGTTGATAATATATTCGTGCTCTCGACAGACATAGGGGCGACTTCGACCTCCCTCTTCCCTATTAACACTTCGCTGACCGCTTCTAAGAACTTGGCTGCTTCTTCCACTGTCTTCTGGTCGAGCGGGACGTTGTTTCTCTCGGCCATGCTCCATATTCTATCCTTTATGGCCTCCTCGTTCCCCAAGAGCTCTTCGAGCGTGGCCTTCCTCCGGTAGGCCTCCAGCAAGAGTTTCCCTAAGCCGTTCCTCTCGCTCCTCGCCCACGCCAACAAGTCCTCCCTAGAGGTGGAGGCGGGTGCCCCGTGGCAGACGGAGCACTTGGCCAAGTAGGTCTGGTAGCCTCTCAAGACCGGAGTGCCGGCGGCGCTGAGGGCCCAGTTTAGCATGGCCTCGGTCACGTTCTCAGCTATAAACTCGCCCTCGTGCCTAGCTACGGGCTTCCCGTTCTTAAAGAGGATGAAAGTGGGAGTGCCCTCGACCTTGTACTTCTGGAACAGTACGGCGCTGTTCGTCCCGTATACTACGTCAACGAACTTTATCTTCCCCTGGCTCATTTCCAGCTTGAGCCAGTAAGGCATCATCCTCTCGCAGTGGGGACAAGTTAAGCTCCTAAACATAACTGCGACGTACTTGTTCTCTTTTAATACTTTCTCGAACGCCGGGACGTTATAAATAGTATAGGTCTCGGTAGAGACATAGTTACTGCTTATGTAAGATTCGTACCAAAGCAAGCCCGTGGCCAAGATGCTTCCGATGAGAGCTAATACCAGAAGCGCCGTCCCGACCTTCTTCTCTTCTTTGAACTTCTTGAAGTCGAGCCTCCCCGGCCCTCCGAGTCTGACGCTCAAAACCCTCAGAACCCCCGCCGTTCCGGAACTTAGGGGTTATGATGTGGGTGCTCCCCTTTCGAACCCCTTCTGACGACCAATTAATTTAACCCCGTCGAACTCTGGGGCGCAAAGACGCTGCCTCAAGGCCCCGATCTCGGACGAGGAAGTGGGCGGGCTGAAGACGGTGAACACAGGCGAGGTCGCGTATTCCACTTCGAATAAGGAGAACGTCGTGACCGGCTCGTTCGTTCTCGATGTAGACATAAGTGTAATACCGAGGGAGGGCGCGGATGAAGTTGTAAGCTTCGCGCCGGGTCCGGAGGTCGCAACGGAGTAGCGCGCCTAACGAGAGAACAAAGGCGAGCGGGGGTCGTGTCCGTTAGGGCGTTACTTACGGCTAGCGGAGATCCTTACGGGAGCTAAACCTCCGAAATGCGATTATTATTAAACGTGTCCTTGATCCCCGCAAGGGGTTCTAAGATTTGTTGCACTGGACCGGTTACCCCCCTCTGGTCGCAGCAGCTCTGTTAGCAGCCGCTTGGTACTTCGCGCTCACGAAGGAGGAAGAGAAGTCAATTAAGTTTGTAAATTTAGGAACTCTAATAATGACAGTAGCGTGGGTGCTCTACGTTATACCTTTCGTTACCCTAGACTTCAGCTTACACGAGGTTTACTGGAACTCCAGCGAGGGGTTGCCCTTCTGGATGAGGGTCGCCACTTCTTGGTCCGGCGGCGGGGGCAGCTTGTTCTTGTTTACGTTCATAGCCACCATAGCTCTGTGGTGGAGCAGGAAAGCTGGGAGGCCCTTTCTGCTCGTAGCCATACCTCTGGTCCTCGTCGGGCTATTCGCCGCCTATATGAACGACGCATTTACATTAATTCCCGGAAACCCGATAACGGGGGCGGGCCTCAACCCGCTGCTCAAGAGCCCGTGGCTCTACCCCCATCCCTTGACGACTTTCGCCGGTTACGCCTTGTTGGCCATATCAGCCGTTGCGCTAGCCTTGGGCCACGCCAGGGCGAGGGTAACTTACAATATAGGCTGGGCGCTGCTCACCGTGGGCATAGCCCTCGGGGCCTACTGGAGCTACGAGACCTTCGGATGGGGAGGTTACTGGGCTTGGGACCCCGTGGAGACCAGCGAGCTGTCGGTCTGGCTCGCCGCCACCACGTTACCGCACTTGTTCGCTTTGGCCCTCCGGGCGGCGTTGGCCTTCTCGCCGTTCGTAACCTCTTCCGTCTACCAAGCGATGTTCGTAACTAGGACCGGCCTCAGTCCCTTGCACAGCTTCGCCGGCGCCAACTTGGGCTCAGCGGTGCTGTTCTTAACCGCCATTGTAACGTTCTTGTGGTGGGTCAAGGAGGTAAGCGACAATTATAGGGAATTCATCGCGATAGTTAAGAGGGTTGTCGGGCGGAGGGAGCCGTACTACGTAGGCACGGCGCTTGCGTTCTTCTCCCTTCTAATAGCTGCCTTGTTCGTTTACGCCACCTTGTTCGTACCGTCCTTATTAGTGGTCATGGGAAGGGAGGCCAGCATACCGCAGCAGTCCTCCGGGATAAGGTACTTCCACCCGGTTCTGTACCCGCTGCTCGTAGTAATGTTAGCGTCGATGCCTATGGTGTTTCTCAACGAGGCCGGGTGGAGGGCAATACTTTCCGCTGAGGCCGCAGCTCTCCTGCTATCGACCTCGGCGGCCTTGGCGACTTACTTAGGCGAGTTGAGCTTGGCATACTTCACCCCCAAGTTAACTAACGTAATGATGGCATTCGGGCTGCCGTTGGCAGCTTTCAGCCTAATTACTGCATTATACTACATAGCTAGGAGGTACAAGCTGATAAGGGACTGGGGAATAACGCTGTTACACGTGGGCGTGGCGTTAACTGCTATCGGGGTCTTAATGTCCGGCACCTACGCGTACAACAACTCTTACTTCTTTGACTTCAACTTGAGGCCCAGCGAGACCCATGCCCTCCCCGGCGGGAGCAAGCTTTACTTTGGCAAGTACGAGTACGAGCTGAGCGATTCTCTGGTAGACATAAAGAGTAAATACTTGGAAAAGAGCTCTACCTACTTCTACGCTTGGTTGGCACTAAAGACCATATCTCAAGACCTTTCCATGTTGTTGAAGTTCTTAAAGCAAGCAAACCAAACCATCAATTCAGAGCCGTTGCTCAAGGAGCTGTTCGTGATATTGAAAGACAGAAGCCCCACGTTCGCCAATCAAGGGATGTCGGTCTACAGCCTCGGTCCGGTGGAGCCCTTCTCTGCCAATTACACTTACCTCAACATTACTGACGTCACAAACGGGAAATATAAGATAGTTAGAGAGAGGGGCAAACTGTTCTTCGGAGACAACGAAGGAGTGGTTTACTTCTTGTTCGGTCCTAACGGAAACGTAAAGTACTACTTCGCCTTGTTGACTAGAGGGCTGGGCATAAACTACAAGGGTAACTTGACGTTCCACGAAGTGTTGTACGTTAGGCTGGAAAAGCCCGTAACGTTCAAGATAGGCAACTTCACCGTAACTGCGAGGGGGTTCACCGTCTACCCGATGGGTAACTTGCTGGAGGTTCACGGGCTCAAGAGCTTTACTCAAGCTCTGGAAGTGGTGGACGGGAACGTCACCGCGGACGGGAAGGTGTATCCTAACGGGGCCTCTGTGACCTCGGGCTTCGTGACCTACTTGCAAGCCCTAAACGACCCCGTGGTTTCAAGCATACTCGCCGACAAGGAGCTCTTCGAGTTTTTGTCGAACCCTAAGAACGTCGAAAAGTTGATAACGCCTCCGAGGGGGCACAAGTGTCTCAACCCTCACTGCGAGGGCTACGTGAACGCGCCTCAGTACGTGCCCGAGACCATAAGGCTGAGCTTGGACTTCTACTCTGAAAAGGGAGGCCAGAGGCACGAGTTCCACACGTCCGTGAGGTACGAGGCCTACGGCGAGATACAAGGCATCCACGGCCTAGTCCCCAAGGTAGTACACCCCAGTTACGGCCTCACAGACTTGTACGTGGCCATTAATCCTCCCGTAGTGTTCAGTAGAACTAGCAACATGATATCGTACCACGACATGTTGTTGATGTACCTCCACAAGGTGTTCGATAAGTACAACGTGTCCCAGAGGTTGGCCCTCGCCGCGCTCTTCGCTGCCGGCTACAACATCAACGTGATCAAACAAGTACCACAAACACACTTGCCGGGCTTCTTAGAGCAAGCTACCGTAGAGCTCTACCTCCTCGCCAAGAACTACCACAGCCACATACCGGAGAACGGGCTGTACGTGCAAGCGAAGATGATACCCGGAGTGGTCTTCGTGTGGACGGGCTCGTTAATGATGGCGCTAGGCGCAGTGATAGGGGCGCTCGCCCACAAACTTCCGCGAGCTCTTTCTCCAAAACTATAATTCGTCCTACGCTCAGCTATAACGGAGACTAAGTAATGAAAGTATTGGTAGTGCGCAGCAAGAGCTTCACCACAGGGAAGGATAAGTTGGACGACGCGTTGGTGGCTTTCGTTGCCGTAGAGCCTGGAGACGAAACTGTAATAGACGAAGTGGTGAATGACTTGATCAATTTCATGAAGTATTCCGGAGCAAAGGTGTTGGTCGTCTACCCTCACTCGAAGCTGAGCCCCATACCGGAGAGCTATCACAAAGCCATGGAAACTTTGCGGGAGCTGATAGAGGGTTTGCGGAGGAGGGGAGTCCCGGTAAGGGAGGTAGGGGCCGGGACGGAGGGCTTCGTGCTGGAAACCTTGGGCGTCCCGGCGCTCCACGAGTTCCGCTCCTACGGCCCCAAGAAGAGGCTTCAGACGCTCGCGGAGTACGTGGTGAGCCCGGAGGGCGAGTTCAAGGGAATAGAAGAATGCGGGGACTCTTCCTTATTAAAATTAGTAAGGTTCGTAAACGGCGAGCGGAAGATAGAGCACGACCCGTACGTAGAGAAGTTCTGCCGCAAGTTCGGCTTCGCGGAGGCAGAGGTGGCCCCTAAGGGCTTCTGGTCCCTCTTACCCCACGCCTACTTCATGTACTTGGCATTCACGGTCCACGTCACCTCCGTCCTACAAGCGCTCGAGGTCCCGACCATCTCAATAAAGACGCCGGAGGTGGTTAGGTACGGCTGCGACATCTCGTGTTCGAACGGCTTCTTGAGGTGCGACGAGTTCAAGGAACACAAGCTGGTACTTGAGAAGTATGCCGGACCCGAAGACTTGCCTTTCGCGCTGTTTGAACAGCTCTTGTTGTTTAGGGAGGAAGATGACCTCTTCCCTTGCTACAGAGCTAAGGAGTTCCACGTACCAAAGATAAGAGTTTTCGTTCCCTCCCTCTCGGAAGCCTCAGACGTGGCGCTCACCTTGCACGAACTAATCCACACTGAGGTCGAGAAGCTCGGAATGAAGTACGTCGTGTCCTATACGGTATCTGAGGAACTCTTTGAGGAAGTCAAGGACTTGATTATAAAGCTGGTCAAGAGGGACAATCGCTGCGCATACTTAAGGGTAGTCCGCTCTAACGATATATTCATCGATGTTGAGATGCACGTAATTAATTCCAGGGGCTATCCCGTCGAACTCGGAACGTGGAAGATGAGGAAGAACGTCATGTGGGGACGAGAGGTCTACACGATCTCGGCTGCGCTCCTCGGATCTTTCGAGCGCTTTGCCTACGTGATGTTCGACAAAGCGGCCAAGAGCTTGAGGTCAGGGGAGACTCCGGAGCTGCCCGCTTGGCTGTCCCCCATACAAGTTAGAATCATACCCCGGACCCGGGACGTGTTGTCCTACGCGTTGACTATCGCGGAAGAGCTGAGGGAGAGGGGGATCAGAGTGGACGTGGACGACAGGAACGTGCCCCTCTCCCGGAAGTTGAAGGACGCGGGGGAGGAGTGGATACCGTTCTTACTCTTAATAGATGAGAGGGAAGAGAGGCTCGGGAGGGTCATACTGGTTAAGAGGAAGACCAACGACCGGGAGGACGTGAGCTTGGAGGAAGTAATAAGGGTGGTCTCGGAAGAGGTAGGGGGGTACCCCCAGCTCCCCCAGACGCTCCCGGTGTTGTACTCGAAGAGGCCCAAGTTTGCCAAGCCCGATGAGGACTAGGGCAGTGACTGAGGAGGTGAAGTAGGTCTTGAGCGCTGAGGGAATCTCCTTCAAGCCCACCCTGAGAGCAAGGGCCGGGGAGCTGTTCCTATTGGCGCTAGCCCTCGCGCTGACGGTCGCCTCTCCGCTGTTGGAGGGGACGCGCTTCTGGACGTCCTTAATTACAATAGCTGTTCTCTCGGTGATTTCTCTCAAAAGGAAGTCAATCTTAGTGCTAATACCCTTGGGCCTCACCGCCGCTGCCGTTTATTCGTCCGTCAAGCTCTTACTGATACTATCTGCCGTTATCGCATTGATAGAAATAGCATTCATCGTAATCTACAATAACTCAGTAGAATACTATTTCAACGACGATGGCTTAATAATAAGGGTGGAATTACCAGTATACAGTAAAACGAGAAACGTGCCCAAGAGCACAATAGCCGAGGTTTCGGTAGAGAGTTCTCCCGTAGGCAAGCTCTTGGGTTACTCGAACGTCACCGTAAAGCTTAGGACCGGAGAAGTGGTCAACGTAGTAGGAGTGCCCAAGAGGGACGCTGAGAAGCTGGTGAAAAAGTTCGTCAGTTGATGATCACCTTACCCCAAGGGGTTTCTATCTCCGTGGGCCCCTTCACCACCTCTCCGGCCCTCCACGCCTTAAGCCCGTCGCTTTCGAACTCCTCAACCACTTCTTCGGAACCTATTACCAACATCCCCACGCCCATGTTGAAGGTCTTATAGGCCTCCTCCGGCCCCATCCCGGCCGCCTCCACTATCTTCACGAACCCCTCCGGGACGTCCCAGGCCTCCAACTTCACTCCCAACCCCCTGGGGAGCCTGGAGTGGACCTTGTAGAAGGCCCCTCCGGTAACGTGAGCCCCCCACTTGGCCTTGCCTCCCTTCATGGCCCTCAGAAGGGGGTTGTGATAGTTGGCAACCGGGGCGAGGAGGAAGTCCAGCGCAGGCTCGGGGTCGAGCAGCCCGGCTTGGATCAGCCTCCGGATGAGCGTGTACCCGTTGGCGTGGGGGCCGTTCGAGGCCACTGCTATCACCGGGTCGCCGGGCTTCGGAGAGGCGGGCCTCGCCTCCCTCACGCCCAAGACCGTACAAGAGACGTCGTAGCCGTTGACCACGTCCGGCATTATTGCAGTTTCCCCGCCGGCGAGGAGGGCTCCCAAGGCTTCGGCTGCCTTACTCATTCCCTCGGCAACCTCCCTCGCCAGCGTCGGATCTCCCCTTTCTACGGCTAAGTAATCTACGTAGGCGAACACCTTGTAGCCCTCGCACGCGACGTCGTTCGCGTTGACCATTAGGCAGTCCCACCCGGCCACCCAGTTTCGGGAATACTTTCGGAGGAGCTCCGTCTTGGTGCCGACTCCGTCCACGTGCAAGGTGACCTCCCCGCAGACGCTGAAGGAGGAGGCGTAGCCACCTAATCCACTTGCAAGCTTCTTGCTCTTCTTAAGGAACTGTTCCTCCATAGCCTTTTGGGCGGAGACATCCACCCCCGCCTTGGAGTAAGTCCACCCCACTCGTCCCACCGGGCCCTTGACGGCTGTTACCTTAGAAAAGTAAGCGTATACTTTGAGTAAGCACCTTTGCCTTTCTCAGAAAAAAGGGTGAGGGCCCGCTGAAAGTATTGGGGGTGCGTGTGGAGAAGGTCAAGCTCACTGTAACCCTCTCGTCCGCGCTCCCCCGGGAGGCCGTGACGGAGTTGCTGGAGTCCCTCAACGCGGTTGGGAGGTACGTGAGGAACTACCTAAACGTTTATATAGACATAGAGTTACGCGAGGTCGCGGGGTGTTTCCCGACTCCCCACACGGTTCACGAGTTCCACGAACACTTGCTAGATTGTGAGGACACAAAGGTGGAAGTAGTGGTAGAGGGGGAGGAGAGCAGCGACGCCGTGTCAGAGGCACTGTACCTAATCAAAAAGACCTTACTCGCCTCAGAAGGCTTAAGGGCGGGGATGAGCTGGGTCGGCGTTGCTGACGCGGCCTAATGATGATCGAACCCGTGTGCGACCCAAATCGCGCAACCGGGCCTCTCGCATATCCCCCCTTCGGGGGGCCACGCGGGGGAGCCGTAGTCCCCCTCCAAGTGGAGCTTCCTCCCTTGTATTGGGAACAAGGTTCCCTCAAACGTCTTTACTTCCAGCCTCGGGAGGACCTCGGCCTCGTAGCCGCACCTCTTACACCTCCTCGCCAACGTTCTCTTACCCAAGCTAACCATCGGCCCCCCGCACTTCGGGCACCTCGGCGCCCTCTTCCTCCAAAAGACCGCCCTTAGCCCCCTCAAGGCGGCCACTCCCTTCGAGCCGGGCTTGACGACTACGTCCAGCTTGACCGAAACTTTGTTCTTATAACCCCTCATCTCCTTAAATATCTTGGTTATTCCAGTCTCATTGAACAGCACGTAATCTCCGAAGAGGACGCCCTCTCCCCTAACCTCGTACTCCCCTTCGAACTCCTTCTGAACGAACTCGTAGGGGTAACCGCAGCCCCCGAGGGAAGGTTGGTAGGAGTGCTGGTTAGTCCTAAACATCGTGGCCAGCCAGAACGGCTCTCCCGTGAACAGCTGGAGGGCGGCCCACATAAGGGGAGGGTGGGAGCCCCTGAGACCCAAGAGCACCGGGTCGGGGCCCCGGGGGCAAACCACCTCCGGGGAGCTCTCGTGGAGCGAGGGGTAGGTTAAGTCCAATAGGGCCTCGTAAACGGGGTGAAACGAACACCTCCTGGGCTTGCCCAAGTTCTGGGGAAGCCTATAAGCCAACAGCTCGAAGTTCCTCAGCCCCTCCGCCGCCCCCGCGGCCACCGCGCCCACCAAGGCCTCCTTCCTCCCCCACCAGAGCCCCTCGAAACTCTTGGCTACCTCGTCCGGGTCCAACACCTTCTCCACGGCCTCTGGGTAGACCTTAGGGAACTCCTCCCCCACCGCCAGCGCCCCCCGCCCCGGGGCGCGCTCCAAAAACGCCTTCGCCTCTTCGAACAGCTCCTCCGCGTTCCCTTCGAATACCAAAGCTACCGCCGCGTTCCCCCTAGTCTTCCACGGGACCGCGGGGTTCAAGCGGACTAAGCGCGGATAGTCTAACATGCGGAAACCCTTGGAGGCCAAGTGGAGGGCGAGCAAGCTGGCAGTTAGCGTGGTGCACCCGGAGCGAGGTTCGTCGAAGCTGTCTATCGCAACTATCATCTCTGGAAGTGCTTGCCCTCTACAGCTATAAGCGTCAGGGTGGACCTAACTCCCTTCAAGTTTCTTATTTCGTTAACTACCTTCTGTATCTCGTTCAAGGTTGGTGACTCTATCTTCGCGACTATGTCGAAGGTCCCGTAGGTTATGTAAGCCTCCCTCACGGACCTTATTGTCTTGAGCTTCTCGAACACGTCCAACTCACCGCCTATCTCGGTGTTTATGAGAACTATCGCTAACGCCAACCTTCGCTACCCACGGCGGCTCGCACGTCCATCTTATTAGCGTTCCTCCAAGACCCTCGCGGTGAATACTTGGACGTAGTGGGAGAGTTCTTGAAGCTAGCCGAGAGGGTAGTGAGGGAGAGACCCGCTGGGCTGCCCTCCGGCGCGTGGCCGGAGGAGCTGAAGCCGGTGATAGAATGGCTCCGCTCCCTCAACCCGATGAAGGTCAAGGTGGCTTACTTGGGCCCCCCGGGGAGCTACACCCACGAGGCTGCATCGTTGGTGTTCCCGAAGGAGGAGCTTGTGTCTAAGAACAGCATACCGGACGTCTTCGAGTCGGTAGAAAAGGGCGAGACGGATTTCGGGGTCGTGCCCATAGCGAACAGGCTCGAGGGCCCCGTGAACGAGACCATAGACTCCTTCATGTTATCTCACGTGAAAGTTTACTATGATGTAGAGATACCCATAAGGATAATGTTGGCTTCTGGGACAGTCAACGACCTTAAAGAAATTAGGAGGGTTTACGGCCACCCCATGATATTCAAACAAGCGACGAAGTTGTTGAAGGAGTTGAGGGCAGAGCTGGTCCCCACGAGCAGCACCTCCGAGGCCGCGAGGGTGGCATCTCAAGAGCCCGGGGCGGCCGCGCTTTGTTCCCCAAAGGCCGTCGAAATGTACAAGCTGAAGGTGTTGAAAGCCAACGTAGAGGATAAGCCTCACAACGCGACGAGGTTCTTCGTAATACACAAGAGGGACAACCCGGAAGGGGACAAGACCGCCTTGCTCGCCTCCGTTCCCCACAGGCCGGGCGGCCTCTTCGAGTTCTTGAAGCCTTTCGCGGAGAGGGAGATTAACTTAACTATGATATATTCGAGACCTCTCAAGGATCATCCTTGGAGGTACGTGTTTTACATAGAGACCGAGGGTTCCGGGACTGCGCTCAGGGAGGCGCTGGAAGAGGCGTCCAAGATATCCTCGTTTTTGAAGATATTGGGCAGCTACACCAAGCTCGACTTAACGGGCTAGTCCAGCTCCATCAAACGCTCCTCCAAGGCCTTCCTCGTCAGACCCCTCTTTACCCCCTCCACAACCTTGGAGGGGAGCGTTACTTCGTCCCTCGTGTACTCCACCGGTCCCTTGACCCTCATCCCCTTCCCGTCTACTATTTCTATCTCGTGGACCCTCAAGGAGTGGGGGGTCTGCCTCATCTTTTCCACTATGACGTACCTCTTCAGCTCCCATCCCTTTATCATCTTCTTGAACCTTATTATTCCATCAGCCACGTGTTCTATTCCGAAACCGAAACCGAAGGAGGTGGTTATAGCGTACTGGCTGGTCGCCACTATGGTCATATTCCATTTGTTCAGAACTCTCTTTACTAAGTAACTATACTTCCTAGCCATTGCTGGTTTATCTAACCAGAAAGCGCTCATAGAATCTATGACTACTCTCGCGTCGCCGTAACCCAAGTACTTCTTCGCTTCAATTATCTTGTTTAAAAGTTCCTCGACCGTCAGCTCTACCATGTTCCACTGGTCCGTCTTATCCCTTAACAATGCATCTATAATTACCATCTTCTTTTCCTCTATAGCTTTGTTGAAATCCATTCCAAACTGAGCGGCTTGGGAGATTATGCTTTCCCTGCTCTCCTCGGTGGTTACGTATATCACCTTTTGCCCGTCCACCACTCCTTTCCAAGCGAAGTGAATGCTGAAGACCGTCTTCCCGGTGCCGGGTTCCCCGACCGCCGCTACCAAGAAGCCTTTGGGGATCCCTCCGGCGATCAAGTCGTCGAAGCCCTCTACTCCGGTTCTTAGCCTCACTTCCCGTCACCGCTTCACCTACTTGGCTCAACCCCAGTTTTAAGTTAGGACGATAAACGCCGCCCCCTTGTCATATCGTAACTATGAAGTCCCTAAGTGGGCTAGTATAACTCATCATCAACTTTTTCTCACTCATCATTTCCATTTTCCTCATTGAGCCCGTGGGAACACGCTATATTCGGAACCGTACCATTACTATTCTCATTTCTCAACCCCCTTATATCTTTTCATGGGAACGCCCAAGGCCTTGGGGGTAAGGGCA